>JAACFM010000066.1 GCA_009937445.1 Gammaproteobacteria bacterium
CCAACAGCACCAAAAGTAGCTACACGTTTTGCGCCGCGCTCGCGCGCGCGTTGAATAATGTATTCAAGTTTGCGGATTTTGTTGCCGCCGTAGATTGGACTGGTTTGATCATCGTGTTTCACGGCGATCAAACGATTTTCGGCGGACACCTGCACCTGGTGATGAGAAATTGGCGTTGGTAAGGAAGCAAACGACACCTTTCGCAGTTGTCCCGCGAGCCCGGGATAGGCTTTTCCGAGATAGTCGCTCATGGCATAACAGATTAACCAAGTGCATAGATGATCGCGAGTGTTTAGAATAGCTACACGCTTATGTGACCATGTTCGGAGACGGGTTTGTCAGATGCAGTTGACCACGGCATCACGGTCACAGAAATCGCAGCGATGGATCAGCCCATCGATGTGTGTCCGGAATCCACGGCCGCTTTCATCGGCCGTGCGCTTCGTGGGCCCCTGAACACACCGGTTCTGGTCAAAAACTTTGCGGAATTTCGACGTCGCTTCGGCGATGTCTGGGCGCGCTCGAGTCTCGGACCAGCGGCAAAACATTTTTTTGAGCACGGCGGTAATCGTCTGTACGTTGTGCGTGTAGCTAACAACGCGCGTGGCGCAATGCTGTGCCTGCCTGCTAGTGGATCTGCGCTGGTCCTGCGCGCTGTTGACCCGGGTTCGACAGAACGCATTCGTGCCGCGGTTGACTACGATGGTATCGATGACGACAACGCCGAATTATTCAACCTCACGCTGCAGCGAGTGAATCCGTCAACGCACACGATCATCGACCAGGAATACTTCAAAAAACTATCGTGGGACGAGGGGTCCGGCTCCTTTGTTGGCAATGAATTGTTGACGTCGGACATGGCTCGAGTAGAGCATCCCTATCCGACACACCGCCCGGAGAGAACGACGACGGCAGGACGACCTTATGAGCCTGCTTACGTCGATCACGCACAAGCCGGCACCGATGGGACTGAGCTGTCGGACTACGACCTGATCGGGTCACGGCACGGTCGCAGCGCCTTGTTCGCTCTGGAGCAGATCGAACATTTTGATCTGCTGTATTTGCCGCCGCCCGGAAAGGGCAGGGACCTGGGTCCAGCCGCCGTGCTTGCCGCCGAAATGTACGGTCGGGAGCGAGGCGCAATGTTGATTATTGATCCTTTGCGGGAATGGACCACAGCAGAAAGTGCGATCAATGGTGTCCGCGACCTGGGTTACGCAAGTCATAATCTGCTGGGCTACTTTCCGCGAGTCCTGGAGCGTGGAGCAGGCGTCAATGTCACTCGCCCGGTTGGCGGTGCGCTTGCCGGACTGTTATGCAAGCAGGATCGAACATACGGCCCATGGCAATCTCTGGACCAACAAGGGCTCGGCCTGCACCGCAGACTTCAACCTGCGAAAGTACTGAGTGATGAAGAGGAGTACCTTCTGGCCAGGGCTGGACTCAATGTGCTCGTTCCCGGGCCCGCCGGCAAGGCAAGGTTTGCCGGCTCGGTAACGATGGGTCGCGGCAGTGAAACAGATGCCAGGTTCGTAAAATTGTCGGTTCGACGATTCTGTTTACAGCTCATCAACACGATTTATCGGGCAACTCGCTGGGCGGTCTTCGAGTCAGCGGATTCAACATTGGCCGATCGCTTGCGCGGGCAGATTCTGACGCTGTTTGATTGTCTGAACGACCTGGGTGCCTTTGTGAGCACAGAGTTTATTGTGCAGTGCGATGCGGGCGTCAGCAATCGCGCTGACGGTCAGGAGCGTTTAATCACCATCTTGCTCGTCTTCCACCCCGTCGGCTGCGAGGCACCCATCTCACTGACGCTGCATCAGACCGCCTCCGGTTTTCGAGTCGGAAGCACTGCGTTCGGACTCTCCATAAGGCAGTCCGACCGCTGAATACAAGAACCGCAATTACCCGTATTGACTGTCAGGCCAACGGGAGTAAGGTATTCACCATGAAGAAACTGCCTCGACTTGCGCTGACGATCCTCCTGTTTACATTATCGGGTCATGCGAGCGCCCAGCCTCCCGATCTCGATACCGCCCTGAATAAGCTCATTGAATCCTATGGTGGTGAGAGCAACTTGCATAAGCTCGATAGCCAGATACAGGAGTGGGCGGTCGTCGCGTTGATGAGCAAGCGTCACGGGAGCGACGTCCGTGCCATCCGTGCGCCGCAGCAACTCAGAGTGGAGCTGCGCTATCCGCACAAGTCCGAAACCCGAATAATCAACGGTGATACCAGCTACGCAGCTTATGGCGACGCACCTATGCAGGAGGTGGTTCACCCGCAGAGCGATGCTATGCGGCTGCAGCTCATGCGTCTGTATTCGCCGCTGGTTTTGCGCGATAAGCGGGATGACTTAACGTTGACGATTAATGACGAGTATTGCGCCCTGACGTTATCGGAATCCGGTCTGCGCGTGGACTATCTGGTTAACATGGCGAACTGGCATATTGAAAAGGTGATCGGCACCATGTCGATCAACGGCACGGAAATGCGCTTCCTTACGGAGTATTCCGACTTCAAATTTCGCGATGGCGTACTCGTTCATGAAAAGGAAAACAAATACGCAGGTGCAGTTAATACCGCGGTTCTAAAACTTGACCGGATTATTTTTGACGCTGATCTGAACGAAGAACACTTTCAGCCCGATGGCGAAGTGGTACCCGCATCGAGTGCAACGGACGATGATCTCATCTAGTGTCACTTGAAGGGTAATGCCCCCCTGTTGGAGCATTACCCTCATTCTGTAACCCGCTCTTATGGATTCAATGTAAAGATAGTGTTTACCGGTGCCTGGTCCCAAACATACCCACTTGCCGTTACATTGATAGTTGTCACCGTATAACTGCCGGTCGCTGTACCGCCTTGGCCCTTCCTGTTCGGAGCATTGGTCGCCCAGCTCACTTCTGCAACACCGTTCACATCAGTCGGTTCCGTCGTTAAGTTGATCGACTCAGGTCCACTGATTGAGAAAGCTACTGTTGCGCCGGTGACGGCCAGACCATTCTGGTCTCTCACAGTTGCTTGAATGATGATCGAATCACCCAGATTAAAGGAGCTACCAAGAACGAATTCTGTTGTGGTGTTCTTGCCTTTTCCTTGCGTCACCCAGCTTCCGGTTTGCATGGGCTCTACAACTCCTGCGGTGATTGCCTGCCCGGGTTGCGTTGGAACAGCACACAAAATATTGCTGAAGTCCGATTCGCAAACTGCGCCGTAGGAGGTGACCTTGTAGCAATACTCCTGTCCGTTGGTGAGACCCGTATCGGTGAAGTTGTCGCAGGACCCCTGCAACTCTGGTGGGCAGACCAGATCCGTGACGAGCTGGGCTTTACCCGCCTGATCGTAATATAGCTTGTAGCCGGTTGTGTCCGGATCGCCAGCAAACTCTGCCCAGCTCACCAGTACCTGTTTGTCACCGGGTTCTGCGGCCAACAGAGCAGGTGTGGCCGCGTTGCACTCACCAGGCGGTGTTCCCCAGGTCGTTGATGCCATGATATGGGGCTCTGCCATGCCGGTATGCAGCCAGGCTTCCTGCATGTTCTTGCCTTCGTCCGCGAGGAATGCTCCAGCAGCGGTGTTATTGCCCAGGTTCAGGAACTGAATGTATTCCCAACTGGTAGGCTGGTACATCAAATTGATGACGGCGGATGATGCGCCTGCCGGTCGGTTGAGAGGCACTTCGTCAAAGTAGTTGTAAGTGCTGCCCGGGGCACCGCCGCCGTATTGCGTTGCCGGAACTGGTAGGGCATTGCGGACACGTGCAAGGTCATAACTCATGCCATACGGCGGTATACGATTGTCCATGATGACCGTATTGTTAAGCACGAAGTGGAACGTTTCGTGTTCGCTACCCGCGGGCAAGGACGCCAACTCGCCCAGTGAAAAGCTGACATCTCCGCTTAACCTGTCGAAGCCGAGCGCGAGGTCCGGTGGATAGCCCAGACTGATGAGCTGTGCGGCCCATTCCTGTGTCATACCCATATGCGCTTCGTAGATACGGGTATTGGTTGCGGAAAGGTCAATGATGCTCCTCACGTTGAAGCCGTCCACTGTGACACCAATCTCTCCGTACTCGCCGTCTTCACGCACTAGTACACCAGCGCCGTCATACCATTTGATGTTTAGCCAGATACGACGCCCTTCCGGATATCCGGAAATTAGTTTGTGGCCAGTATGATTGACGATCTTGACGGCAGCGCCATTAGCGCTCAGCGACAAACTTGCAGCCAGGTTGAGTTGTTCTTTAGCTCGCAAGGCACCATCGAGCATGGCACTCGTTAACGTCGCGTCCATGCCGCCGCCGAGGCGCAACTTGCCCTTGCTATCGAGGTACTGGATAGCTAACGGCATCCAGTAGTTGCCACCGGTCAGGTCATGCAGCGGCAAATCGGTACGTACAGGAACGCCTCTCTTGTTGGCGCCTTCGCCCGTGACCGGTCTCATGTGACAGGTCTGACAGCTAAAGTACCGAGGCGCCGATGGGTTCTGGTAGTTACCGTCCGTCGTCCCATTCAGCGTGGTCGCGTTATACATTGCTGCAAGCGCGCCACCCTGAAGGTCGGCCGGCAAATTGGGGTAGTCAGAAACCAGTGTGTTGGAAATCTGCGCGGACTTGTATTCGCTGAAGGTTCGTTCGACGACCCCGTATTTATAAGGGGGGTTATTGAAAGCCGCCTTGCCGTCTACTGCGCCGCCGAGTTGACCATTTGCAGTAACAGGATCGGCAGTCGGCTGAGCGCCATGATTATGTGCCAGGTTACCAACTGCCGGATTCGAAACGTCGTGGCAGGTGCCGCAAAAGTCTCTATCGCGATGGAATTTAGATTGCATGAACTGATGACGCGCATCGGCGTTGTCATAGGGTCCCAGTTTGTCACTGCCACCCCACAGCGAGGCCATACCGGATCCTGAATAACCCTCGATTCCGTTCGCTTCATTCCAGTCAAAAACCGGGTCATCCGGATTGTTTTCGTTGGCGACGAAGGGACTGTTCATTACGCCGATATGTTCTGAGTTGTCAGGATTGGTGATCTTATGACAGAAATCGCAATCTACGCCGTCTGAATCACTGGCGGAGAGACCGGAACCGTTGGTTGGTGTCGAACGCCCGGCCAGCCAGCCGGTGGTGCTGTGGCAGCGAATGCACAGGTCGCCAGCGCCATCAAAATCCTGTTCGGCTATCGCGACAGTGGCCCAGAAGATCGGGTCACGGCCAGCATGAGACATCATGCTGCCTCGCCAATTGTGGGCCGGTTCCACGGCGCTATTGTAGCCTCCATGGCAGTTATCGCATTTGTTCGGTGATTCCAGATTGCCAACTTCGCCCGGTTGCGTGCCCGGCTGCTGAATGTCGGTGGGCACAATTTCCGCTGCATTGGCTGCACCGAAGATAAAGAACGACATAGAAACGAATACAACTCTGCGTAAATTCGTCACGAGGACACTCCTGATTATTGTTGGTGGTGAGCGCCATAAATGTCGAGTTGGTTTTTTTAACACGCAGCAAAAAACTCGTAAATTCGGAAGAATACTTAGTTTTGGCGTCTAATCAGTTCCCCCGGCGAGTGTCGCGGTGCTTTGCTCACTCAGGCCTTACGTTTATGATCTCCTGATTCCAATGCCAGAGTTTCCGATGAAATTTTTTTTTGCAGCGATGCTCGCCGCTCTCCTTCTTGTAGCCGCTTGCGGCGAGTCACAGGAAATAGCCGCAACTGACGTTCCGGAGGCGAGTTCTGCGGATACGCTCAAGGCCCTGTTAGATGAGCACTTTCAGCGCAACCTGGAATTGAACCCTCTGAGCGCGACATTCATTGGCGACTATCGATACAACGATCGCCTGGCCAACTCCAACAGTCCCGAATACATTGCCGAATTGATAGCAATGGATGAGGCGTTTTTGGCCCGCTTGCTCGAAATCGATCGAGAGCAACTCGACTATCAGGATCAGCTGAGCTACGACCTGTTCAAGATCAACAGGGAGCAGTCACTTGAGGGCAAGCAGTTTCCCTCTCATCTGCAACCCGTTAACCAGTTCTATTCGACGACCAACTTTTTCGTTCAATTGGGCAGCGGCTCCGGCGCCCATCCCTTCAAAACGGTCAAAGATTACGATGATTTTCTAAGTCGGGCGGAGCAGTTCGCGATCAATATCGACCAGATCATCACCAACATGCAGGAAGGCATGCGACAAGGCGTTACTCAGCCGCGCATTCTCATGGAAAAACTCGTGCCGCAAATCGATACCCATATCGTCGACGATGTTCGCGAGAGTTATTTCTATAAGCCGGTCAGGAACATGCCGCAAGACTTTGGCGATGACGAGCGCGCGCGTTTGACGGCTGCTTACGAAGATAAGATCCAGAACACGATCATTCCGGCCTATCAGCGAATCAGTAATTTCCTGGGGGATGAGTACATCGCCTCAGCACGCGAAACGGTTGGGCTCTACGCACAGCCCAAGGGTGCTGAATGGTATGCCTACATGGTGCGTTTGCGTACCACGACCGACATGTCGCCCGAGGAGATCCACCAGATCGGACTTGATGAGGTGGCACGTATTCATGAAGAAATGCTTGGCGTTATGGACGAAGTCGGTTTCGATGGCAGCCTCAAGGAATTTTTCGAGTTCGTTAATACCGACGAGCGGTTTTTTTACGATGAAGCTGAGGAGCTGATTCAAGGCTACCGGGATATGTCCGATCACATCTCTGAGTTGTCGAAGAAACTGTTCGACGTCATGCCGAAGACCGGTTTCGAAGTTCGCCGTGTTGAGCCGTTTCGAGAGGCATCCGCGTCCGGTGGTTCCTATCAGGCGGGTACACCTGACGGGGCGCGTCCCGGCGTGTTCTACGCCAATGCCTATGACATCAAGGCGCGCGGCAAATGGGCTATGGAGTCACTGTTCCTGCACGAGGCGATCCCCGGGCATCATTTCCAGATAATGATTCAGGGCGAGAATGAGTCACTGCCGGGTTTTCGTCGTTTCGGCAGGTTTACGGCCTATTCAGAAGGCTGGGGCCTCTACGCCGAGTCGCTGGGCAAGGAACTGGGTGTCTATACCGATCCCTACCAATACTTTGGCAGCCTGAATGCCGAGCTGTGGCGAGCCATTCGCCTGGTAGTCGACACTGGCTTGCATGCCAAGCAATGGACGCGCCAGGAGGTACTCGATTATATGTACGCGAATTCGGCCGTGGCTGAGGTGCGTGCTGTATCGGAAGCAGAGCGATTCATGGCGATTCCGGGGCAGGCGCTTTCCTACAAAATCGGGCAGTTGAAGATCCGCGAAATTCGCAACAAGGCTGAAGTGGCGCTGGGCGAACAATTCAACGTCAGGGACTTCCACACAGAAGTCCTCAAGGACGGTCCGATGCCACTGTCCATGCTGGAGTCAAAAGTCGATCGCTGGGTGTCCGCACAATTGCAGGAGCGGCTTTAGGCCCTGTGGACGCCTGGGCCGCGATGCCGCGCCAGTCTTGAGGTAGACTGCCAAGCATGAAGCTTGATCGATTCATTCGCGTCGCACTTGCAGCGGTCATTGCGCTCGGTTTTATCATCGCGACCGGGGCGCTGCTGTTTATTTCCGAATCGGCGCTCAATGTCTGGGATCGCCTGAGGGCCGGTCCGCCGGCCATTTTGTACGCGTATGTTGCACTCATGGCGTTGCTCGCCGTCGCGGCTGTCTGGCTGGCATTTAAATTGCTGGTCAAAAAGAAGGTTGCACCGGAACGCAAATCCACGCCCTTATCCAAGAGCGATATCAAGCAGCGGCTGCGGGAAGCGGAAGCCGTTGGCGTTGACACCAGCGATGCGCAAGCCGAACTTCAGGGCCTTGCTGCACGGCAGGCCAGCGGCGCAATCCACCTGTGTTTTTTTGGCGAAATCAGCGCAGGGAAAAGTTCGCTGATCAAAGCCCTGGTTCCCAAGGCTGATGTTGTCGTCGACGTTGTGGGTGGCTCGACAGATGATGTACGCCACTATCGATGGCGCAACGACACCGGCACAGAAATATTGCTGACAGATGTCCCCGGCACAGGTGGGCATGAGGACGGACTGGACGACATTGCCACCGAAGAGGCCAAGCGCGCACATCTGGTGCTGTTTGTTTGCGACAGTGATCTAACGCGCGCTGAATTGAACGCCATCAAGCTGTTGCTGGCTTTCGACAAGCCGATCATCCTTGTGCTGAACAAGGCGGACCGGTACACAGCCGATGAGCAAGCGACGCTTTTGCAACAACTGCTGCAGCGCATTGATGCACTCGGTGGAGATATTCACCGAGATCACGTTGTCGCAGTCAGCGCTGGTGGTGAGACAGAGATTGTCGAGCGTCTTGCGGACGGTAGCGAGGGCATAACTCGTCGCGAACGTGCCGCTGACATCGGCGTTCTGGTTGTGGCAATTAATCGGCTGCTTGATGAGGACACCAAGCCACTCGATGTGCGCAGGGAGCGCGCTGTGTTTCAAATTGCCGCTGAAAAACTTGAAGCAGCAGAGGGAGAGTATCGACTACAACGCTCCGAACAAATCATTCGCAGCGCAACACGCAAAGCGGTTGTTGGGGCGATGGCCGCGGTGAGCCCTGGAACCGATATCCTGGTGCAAGGCTATATCGGTACAACCATGACTCAGGAGTTGTGCCGGGTGTACGGCGCCGCGCCGCGCGATCTGGATGTGGAGGAGTTCCTGTCCATGGGGCAGAGCCGGGTTGGTCGGGCGCTGCCATTGTCAATGGCTGTCGCGGGCAATGGTCTTAAGGCATTCCCCGGGTTGGGAACCGTTGTTGGCGGGCTTGCGCATGCCGTTGCCTATGGACTTATATTTGATGCATTGGGCCGCAGTCTTGTTTTGACGCTCGCGCGCCACGGTGAATTGGTTCCGAAAATGGCCGTCAAAGAATTTGAGGAAGGTATCAGTGAACATTTGGAAGCGAGCGTTCGCCGCGTTGCCAAAATGGCGCTGGACGAAAAATCCGACTGACGTTGTCGGTGATGAGGGTGCGGGGCACCTGAGTCTTGCGCGCGAAAGTTTGCGTGATCTCATTAATGACACCCGCCTTCCCGCTGGTGTGCGGGAGTCTCTCTCGCATGACTATGAAGCCGTTCAGGCGATGCTCGACAAAATTGATAACGGGCATCTGCACTTGTCGGTCTTCGGTCGCGTTAGTACCGGAAAATCGTCCCTTCTCAACGCACTGATTGGTGAAGAGAAGTTCTCTGTCAGTCCGGTGCACGGGGAGACAAAGTACTCATCAATAGAGGCCTGGAATGAATTGCGGGTCGGCGGCGTATTCCTGATCGATACACCCGGTCTGGATGAAGCGGGCGGTGAGGATCGAGAGTCGCTGGCGAAAGAGGTAGCAGGCCGATCCGATCTGGTTATTTTTGTCATCGACAGCGATATCACCGATACAGAGCTCGATGCGCTGAAAGCCGCCATTTCCCAGGGCCGCCCCATCCTGTTGGCGCTAAACAAGTCGGATCTGTACACCGCTGGTGAGCGCGACGCGTTGCTGCAGTCTGTTCGCAACAAGACGGAAGGCATCATAGACACCGAGCACGTCATTGCGGTCGCTGCACAGCCCCGGCCGCAAATCGTCATCGAAATCGATGACGATGGGAATGAGCAGGAAACACGCCGTAATCGCGACCCGGATATTGCCGAACTGCGTTTGCTGCTGTGGGAAATACTCGAAGCCGAAGGCAAAACGCTGGCGGCGCTGAATGCCAGTTTGTTTGCGTCGGACCTGTCAGACCAGGTCGGACAGCGCATACTCGCGGCAAGGCGCGAACTTGGGGAGAAACTGGTTCGTACCTATTGCGTGGCAAAGGGAATTGGCGTCGCATTTAATCCGGTACCCGTTGCGGACCTGTTTGCCGCCGCATTCATTGATGTTGGCATGGTTGTGCATCTATCAAAGGTTTACGACTTGCCGCTGAATCAGAAAGAGGCCGGATCAATTGTCAAGGTCATCATGGCTGAGTCCGCCGCGTTGATGGGCACGGTGTGGGCTTTGCATTTTGTGTCCAGCGCGTTGAAAGTCGGCACGATTGGTTTGTCGACCATACTGACGGCGGGGGCTCAAGGCTCTATTGCGTATTACAGTACTTATCTCGTCGGGGAGGCAGCAGCAAAATACCTGGCCGAAGGAAAGTCATGGGGCGAGGGCGGGCCCAAGCTGGTCGTCAAACAGATTCTGGATTCATTGGATCGCGATACGGTGTTGCGAGATGCAAAACGTGAGATACAGGCACGTCTTGGTTTGAGCTGACATGGCCACTTTGGACCGCGAAACTCGAATGCGTCGAATTTGGGAAACGATTCAGGATATTCCGCAAGGCACTGTTGCAAATTATGGGCAGATCGCGGAGATCGCGGGTATCCCGCGCGGTGCCCGGCAGGTGGGATATGCGCTGCGACAGACGCCGCAGGGGCTTGAATTACCGTGGCATCGGGTCATTACGTCATCGGGGAAAAGTGCCTTCGATCCCAACAGTCGGCACTACCGATTGCAGCGCGATCGTCTCGCCAAGGAGGGGGTTCCTCTCATTAAAGGCAGGGTTGATATGAAGAAATATCGCTGGGAGCCCGGTCTGGATGAGTTACTCTGGAAACCGAGTTCGATGTGGGACGAAGAATGAAGTTGGCAAGCAAGATTCGTTCAATAGTATTGAACGTGCTTCTTGATCCGCGCTTTATTGCCCTGAAACGCCGGTGGATTGAAAGGCGCCGTCGCCTTGGTGGCCAGCGGCACGCAGTGTCCGTATTCCTGCAAATCGACGACCCGTATTCCTATCTCTTGTCGTATTACCTGCCAAGCCTGGCGCAGCACTACGATATCGACCTGCGCCTTCACCTGTCCAGAGCGCGGGGCGAGGAGTACCAACCGGAGCCAGGAATGCTGGCCGAGTATGCGGTCATGGACTGCACGCGACTGGCGCGAGAGTTGGGCATTCCGTTCCTCGATAAAGGCAATCTGCCGCCAACGGAGTATCGTGTTGGGCTTACTGATGCTGTTGCGAGCAGTGCAGGAATGGACACATTCGGTGAAGAACTCCGGCAGGCACTGGAGGTTTTTTGGCGAGGTGATAGCGCGGCTGCCGCCGGCCTGTGCGAGGCAGGCTCTAATACGGGCAAAGCACTCGAGACGATCAAACAGTCTCAGGCGCTGCAGCAGAAACTCGGTCATTACACCAGCGCCATGCTGCACTACGGTGGAGAATGGTACTGGGGCGTCGACCGGCTTCACTATTTGCTGGACCGGCTTGATGATTTGGGAGTGGCCAGGGGTGCTTCACCCGATCCGGTGCTCGCGTCGATCAGGCAAGCAATGCAGGTTGCTCTGCCCGTGAACCCCCCGGCTGCGGCGAAGGACCTGCCGGCCATTGAATATTTCCATTCATTTCGCAGTCCGTATTCCTACGTCGGGTTAAAGCGAATAATGGAGATAGCTGACGCATTTGGTGTCGAGCTGAAATTGCGGCCTGTTCTTCCCATGGTCATGCGGGGTCTGAAGGTGCCACAAGCAAAATTGCTCTACATTGTGAAAGACACTGGCCGCGAAGCGATGCGCCGAAACATTGCTTTTGGCAAGATAGCGGACCCTGTGGGCAAAGGCGCAGAACGTTGTCTTGCAGTATTTCGGTATGCAGAGTCTGAAAATCGTGAGCGCGACTTTTCCATGAACGCGGGACAGGCTATCTGGAGCGAGGCGATTGATGTTGCGACGTACAAGGGCATGCGAAAAGTGACAGGTCGTACAGGTTTATTTTGGCCGGACGTTGAAAAGGCCATGAGCAGTGACGATTGGCAGAAACCGATCGAAGCTAATCGAGAGTCGATGATGAACTCAGGTTCGTGGGGAGTACCGACGATTCGGATGGGAGATTTCCTCGCCTGGGGGCAGGACAGGGACTGGATTTTGGTACGCCATCTTGAAGAGTTGTGCGACAGCGGAGACGGGATACTGGTATGACAACTGTAATATTTTCTCATGGTCAGGAAAGTGGCCCCTGGGGCAGCAAGATTCGGGCGATGTCCGAACGAGCAAAGACGCTGGGCTGCGGTGTCGACAGTATCGATTATCAGGGCATAGCTGATCCGACCGAGCGTGTGGAAAAGTTGCTGCGTGAGTGCGCAGATATTGATGACGAACTGATATTGGTCGGATCCAGCATGGGAGGGCACGTCGCAACGGCTGCGGCAGAAGCTCTCAAGGCAGCCGGTCTTTTCGTTCTCGCACCGGCGTATTTCATGGAAGGCTATGAGGAAGTGACGCCGTTAGCACCAACGATGCCCATTTGCATTGTGCACGGCTGGCACGACGATGTTGTTCCGGTCGAAAACAGTATTCGGTTTGCTCGCCAATGCTCTGCTACTCTGCACGTGGTGAACGGGGACCATCGATTGACCGACAATATCGAGTCCATCAACGAGTACCTCGAGCAGTTTATTAGAAGTACAACGAGCGTTTAATGAGAGGACAAACACAATGAGACATTTGATACTTGCACTTGCCAGCCTGGCTTTATTTGCTTGTGGCGGCGGAGATACTGGCGGTTCGTCCGATAACGCTATGGATGCTGCAGAGGATGCGGTTGAAACAGCAGTCGAGGCAACATCCGATGCGGTTGAAGCAGCCGACGAGGCAACATCCGATGCGCTTGAAGCCGCTGACGATGCAGCAACCGACGTGATAGATGAAGCGGCTGACGCCATGCATGGCGCAATGGATAAGGCGGAAGACGTCGGTACGATGTTGGACGATCACAAAGCAGCCATTGATGAAGCGATAGAAGACGCAGAAGAAGAGGTTCCCGGGGACTAGTTTTGTCACAGGGGTCGCAACCTCCGGGTTGCGACCCCTGATTACAACTCCAGTTTCAATCCTTCGTGTGCGAACCGGAAGCCTCGAGCTTCCACTTCCATCTGGGCAGGGCTTCCATCAATCAAGAGGGGGTTCGTGTGATTCATGTGTATGAATATCACCCGCGCTTTCTCTTCCTCGGTCAGATCTTCGAGCAATTCCATGCTCTCAGACACGAAGGGATGCAGTATCTTGCTCATGTCCCGACCCGGTAACTCGCCATCCGCAAAAAAGGTGGCGTCGATTAATGCGTAATCCGCAGTTCGCACGACAGTGCGAATACTCGTATCCCACCGATCCCACTTATCAATGTCCGGAATGAAGATCGCGGTCTTCTTTGGTCCTTCGATACGATAGCCGACCGTCTCCGAGTACTCATCCCGATGCGGAACCAGAATCGGAGTCACGCTCAGACGGCTGCTTAAGGTTACTGGCGCGCCGTCGCCTAGCGGCATTAATCGAATGTTTTTAAACCGCACCAGTTGATCCCATGGGCCGTTCTTTGACAGGAAATCGAGCATGCGTGGCATGGCGTAGACCGGCATATCGGAAGAGCCGCTGGCCTCATGACCAAAGTGCATGAGGCCGGTATAGTGCCCGATATGCGCATGCGTGAGAAAGACGCCGTCCAGTCGGTACTCGCTGTCCGGCGCAGCTTTGCTCAATTGATACAGCTGTTCACGAATATCCGGTGTTGCCTCGAACAAATACTTGTTCATTGCCTTTGTATCCACCACCGCAATCGAACTGCTTAAGCGCCGCAACTCGGGATTCTCCCAGGCCCTCATGCAGTGCGGCTGATAGCAGTTTGCCTGCGGATATCCGGCGTCCTGAGCAATCCCAAGCACCTGCAGGTAGACCTCGGTTTCTGCAAGGGTCAGCGAGGGCAGAAAAAACAGGAGCAAAATGACGAAGCGAAACATGGTCTTACCTTTTGGAGTGTGTCCAGATAGTTGACGTTAATTTGAAAGCCGAAAATTCTCAAATGTCAACGGCGTGCTGACCCTATCTTTTGGGTAGAATTGTCCGTCATGAACATCGCAGGATTCATATCTCGCCCTCTTTACTGGGTGTCCGGAAAGGTGTTCTCGGTATGGGCACGACCTGCCGTACGCCCTGAAACGCCCACTGAGTACATCACCGATGGTGATGCGGCCGTTTGCTATGTGCTGGAAACCGGTGGTCTCGCAGATGTTCTTGCTTTGGAGCGTGCGTGCGCAGAAAACGGCATGCCATCGCCCACTGAACCGTTCGAGTTCTGCGGTGTTCGTGAGTCAAAACGATTTTTTGTCATGCGGCGTTCGACCGGATTTCTGGCGCGGCGCCGCAGTATCATCGGGTCGAGACGCTTAAAAAGGCTGGTCGAGGGGGCGGACAATTGCACGCAGGAGTTGCTGCTGATCCCGGTCGCGATCTATTGGGGACGGTCACCCGAAAAAGAGCGCTCCTTCTTTAAGCTGATGCTGTCGGAAAACTGGGACATCGGTGGCCGAACACGGAAGTTCTTCGTCACGCTGCTGCACGGGCGCAATACCCTGCTTCGATTCAGCCACGCGTTGCCAATTCGCTCGATATGCACGGATGATATCGATGCGAACGTGGCTATCCGCAAAGCGTCCCGAATACTCCGCGTGCATTTTCGCCAACGTCGAACGGCGACAGTCGGGCCAGACCTGTCGCATCGACGAACACTGGTAAAACAGGTCCTGCGCGCCCCCACGGTGCGGCAGGCTATCGTTGCAGAGGCAGGCGATGATATTAGAAAGCAGGAAGTGGCGCGTCGCAAAGCTGAGAAATACGCGCTGGAGATTGCGGCGGATATTTCGTATCCGACCATTCGCATTCTCGTTCGATTGCTGAGGTGGCTTTGGCATCGAATTTACGACGGTGTCGAAGTTAATCACATGGAGCGCCTGCACGACGTAGCGAAAGATATGGAAGTCATTTACGTTCCGTGTCACCGCAGTCACATCGATTACCTCCTGCTGGGCTACGTGACCTACGTTGAGGGGCTGCACCTTCCTCACGTGGCAGCAGGAATCAATCTGAACATGCCAGTCGTTGGTGGCATTCTCCGCCGGGGCGGCGCATTTTTTCTTCGCCGCAGCTTCAAGGGAAACCGCCTGTACGCGAGCGTCTTTGATGCCTACCTCAACCAAATACTGGTGAAGGGACATTCGATGGAGTACTTCGTCGAAGGCGGGCGAAGTCGCACGGGGCGTCTGCTGTCGCCGAAGGGCGGCATGCTGATGATGACAGTCAATTCATTTGTTAAGAGTCCACAAAGGCCGGTTGTCTTCGTGCCCATCTATTTCGGTTACGAAAAACTGATTGAGGGTGATTCTTTTATCGGTGAGCTCGGTGGTGCCGAGAAGAAAAGCGAATCTATCGGTGGCCTGATCAGATCGGTCAAATCCTTACGCGATCATTTTGGCAAGGTCTACGTCAATATCGCGGAGCCCATCGAACTCGAGCCGATCCTGGACAGGCTGTACCCCGAATGGCGACAGTTTGAATCCGAGAACGGTGATCGCCCACCGTGGCTTGCCGCGATCGTGGAAGAGCTCGGCACGCAGATAATGCAGGGGATAAATTCGGCAGCGGCAGTGACACCAAACAGTCTGCTTGCTTATGTTCTTCTGGCAACGCCGAAGCAGACCATCGGACTGGGCGAACTGCGTCGCCAGCTTGATCTGAGTCTGAGGCTCCTGGAGCGCTTCAAGTATTCCGAATCGGTAACCACTCCCAACTGGAGTGCGGACAGGATTATCGAACACGGTGAAAAACTCGAGGTCATCAGTCGCTCAACACACCCGATGGGCGAGGTCATTCACATGACCGAAGAGACCGCCGTGTTGATGACCTACTTCCGCAATAACATCATCCATCTGCTCGCGGTGCCAGCGTCTGTGGCGTGTTGCTTCATTCAGGGGCGCGAACTCGAACATACCGAATTGCAGCGATTGATTCGGCTGATCTATCCGTTCATGAAGAAAGAATTGTGTTTGAAGTGGGATGCAGACGATATCGACTCTGTCACCACCGAGGCGATCAAGTCATTGACCGACATGGATATCCTGACATACGACAAACGAAAGAAATCGCTTGTGCGTCCGCCGAGCGGATCGGAGAAAGCGTTCCAGCTTCTGATGCTGGGTCAGACCATGGTGCCCATGCTGCAGCGATTCTATCTCGTCATCGCGATTCTGGTTCGCAATGGTTCTGGCACATTGTCGCGCGGACGTCTTGAGACCATGTGTCAGCAAAGCGCCGAGCGCTTGTCGATGATCTACGGACTGCATTCACCGGATTTCTTTAACAAGACGTTGTTTCATGATTTCATCCGCACGCTGCAGGACCTTGAGGTTTTGCGGCGAGATGCCGACGGTAATATCGAATTCGACGATGACCTGACCAATATCGGCGCCGATGCACGCCTGGTTCTTGGCGAAGAAATACGCCACAGCATTTTGTCTCTCACGGTAAACAACTAAAGAAACATCCATGAAAGTCGTATCGCTATATCGTTTCCTTGACCTTAAGGACCCAGAGTCATTTCGAGATCAACTGAAGACACAGTGCGATGAGCAGGGGTTGCTCGGCACAGTGTTGGTCGCAACCGAGGGGTTTAATGGATCCTTGTCGGGCGACGCAGCATCACTGCAAAAAGTCCTCGACTGGATCCGGGAGTATTTCGGTATCGCCGAAGAACTTGATGGACGCTGGAACGATGTCGATGAGCCGCCGTTTCGGAGAATGCGGGTCAAAATCAAGAAGGAAATCGTGGCGCTTGGACGACCTGATATCCTGCCGCACAAAGGCACCGGCCAGCATGTTGGTGCTGCGCGCTGGAACGAACTCATTGCCGATCCTGACGTGCTGGTCATCGATACCCGTAATCACTATGAAATAGAAGTCGGCACGTTTCCGGGGGCGATCGATCCGGGCAACGACAGTTTTCGTGAGTTCCCGGAATTTGCCAGAGAGCTTGCTGAAAAATCCACTGACCGTCCGCTCGCAATGTTCTGTACTGGCGGTATCCGCTGCGAAAAGGCGACAGCCCTGATGCTCGAGCTCGGTTTTGACGACGTGTATCACTTGCAGGGTGGAATTCTGAATTATCTCACCGAAGTTGATGACACCGAAAATCGATGGGACGGGGAGTGCTTTGTTTTCGATACTCGCGTGGCGGTGGACCGCGACCTCACAGAAGGCGGCTACGTGCAGTGCTTCGCCTGTCGTCGGCCGTTGTCTGCAGAGGATATGGCCTCCCCTGACTATCAGGAGGGCGTGTCCTGCTCACGCTGCATCGGTGAAACCGATGAGGATCGAGCGGAGCGGCTTCGCGAACGGCAGAAACAGGTTACTCGAAAATCCTGACCGAGGACGGACCTCGCCAATGACGCACGCAAAGAACGTGCGCACAACAGCACTGATATTGATCGGAGCCGAAAACAAGATTGATCCGGTTGGCCAAAGTCAGCAGTTCTGCGGAGGTATGAAGCGCTATGGCGTTGACGCGGATCTAGTGATCTATCCGCGCAAGCCACATGGCATCCAGGACTTTGACCATCGAAGCGATGTTTTGAACCGCATGATGGCTCGGATATCAACGCATTTGTAGATGCGATTCACAGATAGTTGACTCGAAGACTTATCGTAAATAAGACGCATTTGCATTTGTATTGTCTAGACAGGTATGGTCTAGTCCGTACTAAATATTAATGGGGGAAACCCGGCTTTTTTCGGGCCGAGACAGCGTTCTAAAGCGAGTAGTCCAAATTTCGAAATCCTTGCTAATACTCGCTTCACCAAAGGTATTGAACGCTGCAGCAATTCCGCATGAAGCAACATGGCACAACTGTAGGTAAACCAACGGAACTTACCAATTGGGGGTAAAAATCATGAGATTTCGGAAATTAGCAACGCATATCGCTATCGCGGGCGTGGGGATTACCGCCGCGCTTCCTGTCGTCGCGCAGGATCGAGACGATGGAAATCGATCGTCGAGTCTGGAGGAGGTTGTTGTCACCGGATCTCGCATCAAGAATTCTGAGCTCGACAGCGCAAGCCCGGTAACCATCATTGGGGCTGAAGCGATTTATGACTCTGGTATTTCGAATGTTGAAGACATTCTTCAAGAGATGACCGCTTCTGCCGGTCCCGCCGGTAACTCGACGAATGCTTATTGGACCAGTAACGGTTACGGCACCGCCCAAACCAACCTCAGAGGGATGGGCATCAATCGTACGCTCGTCCTGCTGAATGGCCGCAGAATTGTGAACGGTGGAACCGGCGCGAACTCGTCGGTTGATCTGAACATGATTCCCGCTGCTTTGATTGAACGCATCGAAGTCCTGAAGGACGGTGCCTCAGCAGTTTACGGCGCTGACGCTGTCGCTGGTGTCGTGAATATCATCACCAAAAGGAATTTCAACGGTGCAAAGCTGGACGTCAAATATGGTTCGACCACGCAGTCGGACGGTGAGAATTCTGAAGTTAACTTCACGTTTGGTGGTGATTACGACAAAGGCAATATCGTTGTAAACCTAAGCTACGTGGACACTGGCCTAGTGTTGCAATCCGATCGTCATGCCTGTCCTCTTTCTGAAGGAGCGAATGGATTGGAATGCTTCGGCAGTTCAACGACCATAGGTGGACGTGCCAACTTCCTCGATGGGACCGAGATACAGTTCAACCAGGTTGAAGGTGGTGATGGGGATTTCTTTGAGCCGTATGACGGCTCCAAACACGGATTCAACTGGTTCCCGTACCTGAATGCCGTTAGCCCAACGCAGAGAATTAACCTCTCCGCTTTTGGCACCTACGAAATCTCCGACTCGGTGAAAGTCTTTACCGAAATGCTGTACGCCAATCGGCAGGGTGAACAGATTGTTACACCACGGAGAATCCGAACAACGGCCGTTTCGGCGGCATTTCCGTACAATCCAACCGGCCAGGACCTTTTCATCAAGAACAGGCGCATGGTTGAAATGGGCGCACCTTACTTCTTCCAGGAAACGGATACGGTACGCGTTGTCGCGGGTCTTGAAGGATCGTTTGACAATGGCTTCAGCTGGGATGCCAGCGCTAACTATGGTCGCAATACCGGCCGCGATGGCTGGACCTTTGATATCGACCATGCTCGAGTGTCACAAACTCTGGATGAAAGCACCTGCAGTACCGCACCGGGTGCGGCAATCCCCTGTGGCGATTACTTCGGGGTGGGAGAGCTGACACCGGATCTGCTGGAATTCATTAAGTATCGACGTGAAGGAAGCGGCGGCAATCAAATGATTTCCCTTTCCGCGAACCTTTACGGCAACGCAATGACATTGCCGGCAGGTGAGGTTGGGTTTGCTGTAGGCGTCGAGGATCGAAGTGAAAAAGGTTGGCGAGACCCTGACTCAACCGTATTGGCAAATGGTGGCGAATCAGCGATAAGCGGTAATTCCGATGTGACGGAAGTCTACGGAGAGTTATCCATTCCGCTGCTGGCCGATGCGCCGATGGTGCAGAACCTGAGCCTTACACTGGCCGCTCGCTGGTCGGATTACAGCGCCTTCGGTTCCAATACCACTTACAAGCTGGGCGCAATATGGCAGGTCAATGATCAGCTGACATTCAGGGGCGTGGCGTCGACCGCGTTTCGCGTACCGACCATCAGCGAACAAGAAGGCAGCACCAATCAGGAAAATCTGATTACGGTTGATCCCTGCGAAGCTGCATCCGGTGCGATCGCAACCAACTGTCTGGCCAGCGGAGTGCCTGCGGACTTCATGCAAGACGGCACTACCGTTTTGACAGGCGTCGGCGGAAATCCGAATGTTGAACCGGAAGATGCGGATACGGTCACTTTCGGAATCGTATTCGAACCGGCATTCCTGGAGGGATTCACGGCAACGATCGACTATTTCGATATCAAGATCGACAATGCGATCAATGCGGTCGACGGCAGTGATCAACTTCGTCTGTGCTACACCGATCCGACGGTTTATGCCGAATTCTGTAACTCGTTTGTCCGTGACACCATCACCAACCAGGTTACATTCCTTAGCAAACGTCCGGTAAATGCGGCCAAGGAAGAAGTGAGTGGTATCGACTACGCCTTCACTTACAACACAGAGATCGCAGGCCTCGACACCACTTTCGGACTGCGGGCTACAAACTTGTTGACGCATGAGAACCAGGCAAACCCTGCGGCGGAAGTCGAAATTCTACGCGGCAAGATTACAGCTGACCGAGGAAGCTTCGCTAAATGGCGAATGAACATGAGCGCAAAAGTTCGAGCAGAAAAATGGTCTGCAGGCTGGTCGGCACGAATGATCGGCGAAGCCGACGATGAAAATGGTGGTGGTCCAATCGGAAGCACCGTTGACAATGTTTTCTATCACGACTTGCACTTCAACTATTATCTCTATGACGATATGAAGTTGTCGCTCGGCGTCGATAATGTCTTTGACGAGGAAGCTCCTTACATTACCTCATGGAATGATGCCAATACGGACGTATTTACTTACGATCTGTTGGGGCAGCGATGGTATCTGCAGGCTAGCTATACCTTTTAGTAGCTTAGCTCGCTAACGATAAACAGACTGGTCAGCGGCGTCCCGCTGACCAGTTTTCTCGCGAAGTCGCACCTCAATCACTCTGACCTGTGCGCCGGATTATTCACAACCATTGGTCATCGAGTTAAGAATCCATGAAAGCAATCAGGCTCTCTCGCAAGACCCACAAGTGGTTCGCACTTGTTCTAGGGATACAACTGTTCCTATGGTCACTGAGTGGCTTCTATATGGTGGCGGTACATATCGACATCATTCATGGCGACATGTTGATAAAGAACATGGACCAAAGAGTCGGTTCATATGCTGACGTCGAAGTGCCGTTCGAGCGAGTCGCCGAGCTGTATCCCGAATCCGAGAGCATCACGCTAAGCGCAATGATGGAGCGACCGGTTTACCTGATCGAGGGCGCCAAGACTCAGCTTCTGGACGCGAACACCGGACAACAACTAACACCGCTGGGAAAAGACCTCGCAACTCAAATCGCTACCTACCACTACGCCGATGAGGGCGCAGTGATTCGCGTGCGATTAATCGAAAAAGACCCGCCGACGGAACTCCAAACCCGAGCATTACCTCTATGGCGTGTGGATTTTGACGATGTGTGGAATAGCAGTTTCTACATTGATCCGAACAGTGGCAAATTTGCCACGAGACGGCATTCATTGTGGCGAGTTTTCGATTTCCTGTGGATGTTACACGTCATGGACTATGACGAGCGAGAGAACATTAACAACAATGTTCTTCGCATTTTTTCCGTGCTCGGCACGTTAATGGGCCTGAGTGGCGTCTGGCTATTGTTCTACAGTTTCAATCGACGCCGAAACAGCGGTCTGACGAAATGATCTTCCTGCGAAAGCTACATAAATGGCTCACCCTGGTGATCGGAATCCAGCTAATCATCTGGCTTGTGACCGGTACAGTGGTCAGCTTTCTCAATCAACAGGACGTCAGTGGCGGGACGACCCGACAGGCTGTGACTGGCGGGGCATCGGTGGTTTCGTCCGACGATCTATTTCCCTCCAGGCAACTTCCAATTGCCAATGAATCGATAGGCTCCATCGCATTGGTGCGACTATTAGATCGGCCCGTGTACCGTGTTGAGGTGGCCGGAACGGCGACACTTTTTGATGCGACCTCCGGTGTCGAAGTGGTAGTCAACAAACAGCTTGCCGAGGAGATAGCCCGCAGCAGCTATGTTGGAGACGGCAAGATAATCGGTAGTGAACTGTTGGCACTTGGGTCTGACGAAGTTCGAGATTTCCACCGCCCGATTTGGCGGGTCAATACCGACGACGACCTCGCAACACGAGTGTACGTGTCGCCTGAGGACGGGCGGGTCTTAGCGCATAGGAATAGTAGCTGGAAAGTGGTCGATTTCCTTCTCATGTTGCATTTTATGGACTACTTCCGAGAGGACAGCTTCAACAATCCGCAAATAATCATTGTCGGCTTCGGGACACTCTGGATCGCCATTTCAGGTCTCCTACTGATATTTTTCAGCTTTTCACGAAGCGATTTTGTTTGGCTGCCTGGGTTGCGATCCGGCGGCAAGAAGGTAGGGAGCAAGGTGGGCTCCGAGAATAATGAACGACAGTCGTACGCGTTGGACAGCTCGCTGTCCTACTACTCGAGTTTGGGCCAGCGCGGAATCCGATTGTCTTCGAACTGCGATGGTTCTGGAAGCTGTGGACTTTGTAAAGTTAAATACGAAGAAAACGCTCCGGCTGAATCGCCCGTGGACCGGGAGTGGATTAACGCATCCGATTTAGCGGCAGGGTTTCGCTTGGGCTGTCAGCACAAGCCGCGGGAGAACGATGCCATTATCGTTCCGGACATGGCTTTTCAACAATCGCTGCAGGCCGCAGAGCTTGTATCGTCCAGATGGTTGACGCCATTGCTCAAGGAAATTCGCATCCGTCCGGAAACACCTGTTCGATTCAGGCCTGGTGATCACCTCGAATTTCAAGTTCCTTCCTACGAAATTGACCGTGGTGATCTCGGCGTCCCCGATTCTTTTGCGGAGGTTTGGAGCGGCCTGAGAGTACCGAGGAATTTGACGTACGACAGTTCTGGCAGCTGTGCACGAACCTACTCGATAGCGACAGCACCAAGCATTGATGAGCCGCAGGAGCTCACGTTCACGGTTCGCTTTGCACCTCCGCCCACCGATATGGACGTGGTTCCTGGCGTAGGCTCCAGCTACATGTGCAGTTTGCAGCCTGGTGACCAATTGTTGTTTCGCGGTCCGGCTGGTGATTTTCTTCTTCAAGACGGTCATCGGGAGAAAATACTCATTGGCGGTGGCGCAGGAATGGCACCTTTGAAATCAATGGCCACTCATCTGTTGGTGAACCAACAATGGGATGGACAGCTTCGGTTTTGGTACGGTGCACGCAATCAGCAGGAAATCCTTTATCGGGAAATTTTTGAGAAGCTCTCGAGCGAAAATCGAAATTTTGAATGGCAGGTCGCGTTATCCGACGCAATGGACGATGAACAGTGGAAGGGAAAGCGGGGCTTTATTCACGAGGTAGTTCATGATCACTTGTTGCAACACCACGAGACGCTCGGGAATTGTGAGTTCTACCTTTGCGGCCCGCCACTGATGCTTGCAGCGACCCGCAAGATGCTGCGTGAATTAGGAGTAACGGATACAGCAGTGCGATTTGATGACTTCGGCAATTAGTAAGATATGTACGATCATCAACGTCTGAAAATCTCTAGAAATAGCAGCATTGTTGCGGAAGTAATTCCGGACCAAAGTGTTAGAAGGTCTTTCTAAAGAAAATACCTACGTTTCAAATGGACTCGCCAAAGAGGAAGGTGGATGAAGGATTCCCCAATAGTTATCGATACAGCGCAACCAAGATATCGCCAGATCAAAGACCACATCGTACAGTTGATCAATACCGGTGAACTGCAGCCCAATGATCGTGTGCCCTCCGAACACTCGTTAGTCAAAACTTTTGGTATCGCGAGAATGACCGCTCATCGTGCACTCAGAGAACTTTCCGAGGAAGGTTACGTTACAAGGCTAGCGGGTGTAGGCACATTCGTTGCCGACGCTCGGCCGCATTCTGACGTACTTAAGGTTCGAAATATTGCGGATGAAATAAGGGCTCGAGGCCATGTACATAGCGCCGAAGTTATTGCGCTGCACGAGGTTCGAGCGGATCAACAGCGCATTGATAGGATGGAGCTTCGTCCCGGATCGAAGCTTTTTCATTCGTTGATATTGCATCTCGAAAGCGGCAAACCCATCCAATTGGAAGATCGATACGTTTGCCCAACTCTGGCGCCCGAATACCTGGATCAAAATTTCGCCGAGATCACGCCGAACGTCTATCTCACGCGAGTCGCACCGTTGCACACCGCCGAACACGTCGTTCGGGCGACAATGCCTTCGGAGGAAACGCGTAAACACCTCAAGGTGTCAAAACTCGAACCGTGTCTCGTCATCCGGCGGCGCACCTGGTCGCAGGGGCGTCCGGTCAGTCTGGCTGAGTTGTATCATCCGGGCGATGCGTATGAGCTGATCGGAACGATGGTAAACGCTAAATAGCGTCGCCGGACTATCAGGAGGGCGTGTCCTGCTCACGCTGCATCGGTGAAACCGATGAGGATCGAGCGGAGCGGCTTCGCGAACGGCAGAAACAGGTTACTC
>JAACFM010000067.1 GCA_009937445.1 Gammaproteobacteria bacterium
GTATCGAAGAACAAGTTAAGGGCATCGTTGCCGAGCAACTCGGAGTTAAAGAAGACGAGGTAACGAACGATGCTTCATTCGTCGATGATCTGGGCGCTGATTCGCTCGACACTGTCGAATTGGTGATGGCTCTGGAAGAGGAATTTGAAACCGAAATTCCTGACGAAGAAGCGGAGAAGATCACGACCGTTCAGCAGGCGATCGACTTCGTAACGAGTCGTCAGAGCAAAGACTAAGAGTACCGGCGCGGTGCTTGTCACCGCGCCATCTTTCTTCAGTACCTCACGGCACCCTGCCGTTTCAACATGAGGCTACCTTGAGTAAAAGACGCGTTGTAATTACCGGCATGGGCATTGTTTCTCCTGTTGGTAGCGGGCTTGAAGAAGCCTGGTCAAACGTCCGCGAGGGGGTTCCAGGTACTCGGCTAATAGATGACTTCGACACCAGTGCGTTTCCGACAAGAATTGCCGGAATCGTTAAGGGATTCGACGTTGATGCTTACCTTTCGAAAAAAGATCAGCGTAAAAATGATCCCTTCATCCATTACGGCGTCGCGGCCACTATGGATGCGATCAAGGACGCGGGTCTTGAAATAACGGAAGACAACGGACACGAAATCGGCGTCGCCATGGGCGCTGGCATCGGTGGCATCAAGACCATCGAAGACAATCACAAAAAAATGCTGGACGGTGGTGTTCGTAAGGTATCGCCATTCTTTATTCCGGGCAGCATCATCAACATGACGTCTGGCCAGGCCAGCATCATGCAGCACATCACAGGGCCGAATATCTCGATCGTAACGGCCTGTGCGACATCAACTCATTGCATTGGACTGGCGGCTCGCAGCATCGAACACGGCGATGCCGAGGTCATGCTCGCAGGCGGTTCCGAGTACGCGACAACGCCTCTGGCCATGGCCGGGTTCTGCTCTGCAAGAGCAATGACAACAAGAAATGACGATCCCGCAGGCGCCAGTCGCCCATACGACATCGACCGCGACGGCTTTGTGCTGAGTAACGGTGCAGGTTGTGTGGTTCTCGAAGAGCTGGAACACGCGAAAGCGCGAGGCGCACAGATTTATGCCGAGGTCATCGGTTTTGGCATGAGTGGTGACGCGTATCACATCACGCTGCCACCGGCTGACGGCGAGGGCGCACGCAAGTGCATGACAGCCGCTATTCGCGATGCAGGGATTGATGCCTCGGATATCGACTATCTCAATGCACACGGAACATCAACGCCGGCCGGCGATGTCGGTGAGACCAACGGCATTAAGCGTGCCTTTGGCGATGCGGCGCACAGCCTGACCGTGAGCTCCACGAAATCGACGACCGGCCACCTGCTGGGCGCTGCTGGCGCTGTCGAAGCGATCTTCTGTGCACTGGCTATTCGTGATCAGATCATTCCGCCGACGATCAATCTGGAAAACCAGGATCCTGAGTGCGACCTGGATTACACACCTAATGTTGCTCGGGACGCGAAGGTTCGCACAGCAATCTCCAACTCTTTCGGGTTCGGCGGCACCAACGGAAGCCTGATACTTCGAGCATTTGACTGAGTTCCTGCCCGGGAACCTCGGTCCTGATGAGCTGCGCCGGCTCAATCAGGCGTTTCCCGCACGTTATCCATTCCTGCTGCAAAGCACTGCGCGCGGTGGTGAGTTGGGTCGATTCGACATCCTGTTTGCCTTCCCGGAAGCCTCTCTGGTGCTCGACGGAAAGCGCTTGTCGGGACGATGCGCGGAGAGCAACACTCGATTTCTCGATGCGCTGGATGCCTGGTGGAATGAAGAAAAGACAGCTGTAGCGGCCAACCAACTGCCGTTTCATGGCGGCTGGTTTCTGTATCTTGGCTATGAACTCGCAGCCGAAGTTGAGCCCAGTCTTACGTTGCATGATGATCCACTGCTGCCGACAGCGTTCGCCGTGCGCTGCCCCGCGGCAATTATCCTTGATCATCAGACGAAGGACTGTGTTTTCGTTTGCGAACATGACGGCGACGATCTCAGACAGATATTGATTGACGATACGAATCGTCTCGCAGACGAAAAGGGACGCGCTGCAAGCAGCCAATTCGACGTCGTGGAAGATGATCCTGCGCGATACACAGAGGCTGTTAAAAGAGCCAAGAAGTACATTGAAGCTGGCGATGTTTATCAGGCCAATCTATCCAGGCAATGGACGGTCACTATTGGTGACGAGCGCAGTTCGGAGTCAATCTACGCATCACTATGCGATGCAAATCCGGGGCCGTTTGCCGGGTTGGCCCGCTGGCAGGATACATCCATCATCTCATCATCGCCGGAGCGACTGATCAGCATACGAGATGGGATAATTTCGACACGTCCGATTGCTGGTACGCGTCGCCGTGGCGACGACGTAGTCGCGGACGACGACCTGTCCAGTGAGCTGTTTTCGCACCCGAAAGAACGCGCCGAACACATTATGCTTATCGATCTTGAACGCAATGATCTTGGCAGGGTATGTGAGGCGGGGACGGTCGAGGTGGACGAGATGATGGTTCTGGAGAGTTACGCGCATGTGCATCACATTGTTTCCAATGTACGTGGCAGATTGCGTGACGATGTGACACCAGGCATGGCAATCAGCGCTGTCTTTCCGGGCGGCACGATTACCGGTTGTCCAAAGGTTCGTTGCATGCAAATCATTGATGAACTGGAATTCGCGCCGCGCGGTGCCTATACCGGATCCTTCGGTTACCTCAATCGTGATGGCAGTCTTGACCTGAATATATTGATTCGCACCATGGTGAAACGTGACAATCAGATAAGCTTTCGAGCGGGAGCAGGCATTGTTGCGGACTCGGACCCATATGCAGAACTGGATGAAGCACGCGCGAAAGCCGAAGGCATGTTAAGGGCACTCGAACATGCTTGACTGGTGTACTAGCGACGGCAAGGGTGTTCCGCACGTGTCGATAAGCGATCGTGGCTTTCAGTACGGCGACGGCCTGTTTGAGACCGTTGCCATTCGCAATGGTGAGCCTCGTTTGTGGCCTTACCACGCTGATCGATTGGCACGAGGCTGCAAACGCCTCGGAATAACGATGCCATCGGAAACCGCATTATCCGCCGGCGTGATCCACGCGCTAACGCACAGCGACGCTCCAGCGACACACGCTGTTGTGAAAATCATTGTCTCAGCCGGCGTCGGGCAGCGTGGCTACGGCCGGACAATCGCCGCCGCGCCAACCACGCTGTTCCGAGCTTTTCCTGCAGCCCCTTTGGCGCTGGAATCGTACAAAGAAGGTATCGACACGGTTATTTGCCAAACCCGACTTGCGAGCGACTCTCCGACGGCTGGACTAAAAACCCTCAATCGCCTTGAACAGGTTTTGGCGAGATCGGAATTTGCAGACTCAGATGTATTTGAAGGCCTGACAATGGATGCTGCCGGGAACATCATCTGCGGTACTATGAGCAATGTGTTCTGCATCCGCGACAAAATCATTTCAACACCATCGCTCGATCGATGCGGTGTGGAAGGTGTTATGCGAAGACACATCATAGAGACGCTGCAGCAGCGAGGCATCGCAACTTCGATCCAGCCTTTTGCCGCAGCCAATCTGGAATATGTTGATGAGGTCTTCGTAGCGAATAGCCAGTTTGGCATTCTGCCTGTCAGAAGCTGCCTGCAGATGACCTGGGCAGTCGGTGAGACGACGCGACAAGTGATGTCGATTCTTGCCGCTAATGGCGTAGCGGAATGTCACCTGTGAAACGTCTTGTCCTGGCGCTGACGTTGATGCTGGTGATTGCGCTTGCCGGCCTCTTGTTCGTGACGACTCAGGTCAATCGTTTCATGTCGACGCCGCTTCAGGTGCCGAGTGAAGGTGTCGAGTTCGACATACCGTCCGGCAGCTCATTTGCGTTAGTTTCCTCGAATCTGGTGTCCGGCGGACTTATATCGACTGACCGCTGGCTGCGTCTGTACGTGCGCTGGCAAGGCACTGGGGGGGCGATCCATGCCGGTGATTACTTTATTGAGCCCGGCGCAACACCCAAATCGCTGCTCGATAAGTTCACCAGCGGCGCAGTGCGTCTGTATGACTTTACGATCGTGGAGGGCTGGAACTTTCGGGAAGTACTGCTGGCCCTGCATTCGAATGATGCCCTGAAAGCAACGATGACTAATGAAGACTGGCCCGCGCTGCTCGAATCGCTGGGTGCGCAGATGACCCATCCGGAGGGTTTGTTCTTGCCGGAAACCTATCGATTTGCGCGTGGCACAACAGATCGGGAGCTCCTCGGACAGGCTTATGCACTCATGCAAAAGGTGTTGACTGAGGAATGGGACGATCGCAGTAGCGACGCACCGGTGCAGTCTCCTTATGAAACCTTGATTCTTGCTTCGATCGTGGAAAAAGAAACGGCGCGTGCAGATGAGAGACCGAAAATTGCAGGCGTCTTCGCTCGCAGACTCGGCAAACGCATGCGACTGCAAACAGACCCGACTGTCATATACGGTATTGGTCCGGCATTTGACGGAAATTTGACGCGCAAGCATCTGACAACAGACACGCCCTACAACACCTACACGCGACACGGCTTGCCGCCGACACCGATAGCCATGCCGGGCAGGGCGGCGATCAACGCTGCTTTGCATCCTGAAGAGGGTTCGGAGTTGTTTTTCGTTGCGACCGGTCTTGATGACGGCAGCCACAAATTTTCAAGCACAAAAGCCGAGCATGACGCCGCCGTGCAGGAATACTTGGCCCGTTTGCGCAAAAAACGACGGGCCGGTAACTGACGATGACAAGCACAGTGGAACGAGGACGTTTTATCAGCGTTGAGGGCATTGAGGGTGTTGGCAAATCCAGCAACATCGAGGTCCTGGTGACGCACATCGAGAACGCCGGTTACGAGGTCCTGACGACCCGTGAACCGGGCGGAACGCCCCTTGCGGAAGACATCAGGCAGCTATTAATGCACCGTGGTGACGAGCCCATCTCAGGCGTCGCGGAGTTGTTGCTGATGTTCGCGGCAAGGTCTCTGAATGTGAATAACAACATTCGACCAGCACTGCAGGCCGGCAAATGGGTGATTTGCGATCGATTTACCGATTCCAGCCGGGCCTATCAGAGCGGCGGCAGGGGCCTGCCGATGGACATGGTGAATCAACTGGCTGACTGGGTTCACGCCGACCTTTGGCCAGACCTTACTATTCTGCTCGACGCGCCCGTCGAAGTCGGCATGGCTCGAGCCGGCAATCGCAGCGAGCCCGATCGCATTGAACGGGAAGAGCATGAGTTCTTTGCACGAGTACGCGAAAGTTACCTGCAGCAGGCGGTTGCGGAGCCGGACCGATTCGTCGTTTTGGATACCACACGGCCACTGGCGGCCGTACAGGCGGATGTCGTCGCTCTGGCGCAACATCTCATTGAAGATAATCAACATTAATAAATAGTGATAAGTATATAATTTATGGATCTTTTCTGGCATGACGCTATTGCGAAATCTTGGTTGGACCGCAGTCAGCAGGATCGGCTTCCGCATGCTGTGATTTTGATGGGCCCGATTGGTGTTGGCAAACGGGCCGCCGCAGCATGGATGGCTGCCCAGAAGCTCACTCCGGATCCCCTGACGGTTTTGCCGGCATTTCCGTTCGATATCATCCAACACCCCGATATGCGCTGGATCAGCACGCTGGAAGACAAAAAGACCATCGGTATTGATCAGATTCGCGAACTGGTCGGAGAGCTGGCACTGACCAGCTACAAGGGCCTCGGCAAGGTCGCGGTCGTTGAACCGGCCAACGATATGACGGTAAATGCGGCGAACAGCCTGTTAAAGACGCTTGAAGAGCCGCCTGGCGATACATTGCTCATCCTCATCGCTGATCGGGTTGGCAAGCTGCCCGCTACCATTTTCAGTCGTTGCCAGCGAATCGACATTTCCGTACCGGCGAAAACCACTTCATTGCAGTGGCTGGACCGCCTGCAGCCAGGGGCGGCATGGGTTGACGCTCTGCGTGTTGCCGGCGGCTCACCGCTGGCCGCAATAGGGGCCCTCGACAGCCTTGAGACCAGCGCGACTATGGCGCGCGACTTTCAGGTCCTGGGGAACGGTCAGGGCTCGCCTGTCGAAGTAGCGGCGCGATGGGCCAAGATCGAAACTGGTTTCGTGCTCAACTGGTTATCACAACAGGTGAAACTGGCCGTTTTGGCGATCTCCGCAGGCAGGGATGCGGCAGAAGGGCTCGCAATTGACGATTCTGTGCTGCGGCGCATGGACAGGCGAAATTTGTTCTGCTATTTAGACATAATCAATAGACTGCGGGGGCAACCCGGCGGATCCTATAACATTCAATTGACCATCGAAGGCCTTTTGATCGATTGGGCGAGCGGACTGAAGGATTGCAGTCTAACGCCACCAATAGACGGTATGGAGCTGATGCTGGCCCGCCACAATTAGAGATAGCAAACAATGAGCAAACCTGGACTGCTGACACTGACGATCAAGGACAAGAGCGCCTTGTACCTCGCGTACATGCCGTACGTGATTAATGGCGGGCTGTTTATTCCCACCAACAGCTCTTATCGCCTTGGTGACGAAGTTTTCATGCTGCTCAACCTGATGGGCGAAGACGAGAAGATCCCGGTCGCAGGCACGGTTATCTGGATGACGCCGAAAGGCGCGCAGGGTAAACGCACGGCAGGTATCGGCGTCCAATTTTCCGATCAGGATCAGGGCAACACGCAAAAGAAGATCGAAACCTACCTCGCCGGAGCGTTGGGCGGCGACAAACCGACTCACACGATGTAGCTAGGACTGTTCGCGGTTGATCCCACCACTGAGTACGTAGGCATGGTATCCGCGCTCACTCAGGATGTAAGCACCCGCAGAGCTGCGCCGTCCTGTGTCGCAGCACACGACATACTTCTTGTTCGGATCCAGAGTGCTGATTTTCAAGCGCATGAAGTAAAGAGGAATATTCAGCGCGGCGTCTAGATGCTGGTTCTCGTATTCGCTGGGAAGTCTTACATCCAGCCATTGCCCACCGCCACGAATGATCTCTTCGGCTTCAGGCATAGTCACCCAGTCAAGCATGGGTTCATTCAGCAGCTTCTTGAAATCTTCTTTGCCGAGCCGCATGACCGCGCCGTCCGACCGCATCGTAACAGTGGCATTGCGTTTCGCATCCGAGATCAAGGCTTCTTCGCCAAAGGTATCTCCAACCGCCAACTCAGCAAGCTTGATACCTTCCTTGCTTAACGGTGTCTCGCGAGTCACAAGGGCGGAGCCGCGGATTAGCACGTAAAAATAGTCTCCCTCAGCGCCTTGCTTCAGGATCACGTCACCGGAGTGATAGTTGATCTGTTGCATCCGCATGAAGATTGCCTGGATATTCGCCGGCGGAATTTTGTGAAATGCCTTGGTCTGCAGCAGCATCGTCATCCAGTCGTCATTGGTCTGGTCTGACTTGCCCGCCAGTTCGGAAACCTCATAGGTGCCTGTCTGATCCCAGGTCAGCATCACGTCCAGAAGATCGCTGTCTATGGAGATGAACTGGACTCTGTCCCTCGCTCTTGCGGTGATACGACGAGGGAAAATCGGGGCGACCGGATTTCGAGCACTTTCTGAGCCGCCTTCGATGGTGCCAATGACTCTTGCCTGATCGACCAGTTCGAGTGTGCCGGAGAGAATATACAGTGTACGTTTTTCTTTATCGCCTTCTTTAAAAAGCAACTGTCCGGGGGACATTTCACGAATCTGAACCTTGCGCGCAAGCGCAGCAAGGTTATCTCGCTTCAAGCCGTCCAGCGGAGAAAATCCTCTGAGCAGCTCTGAACTTACCTGCTCACTTGCCATTATTCATCCTGTCATCACTCGAGTTTCGCTCATAAGGGACGGAGGCCCCATTAGTGCGCCATTCTACCGTTAATTCAATAACTTCCGATACTGTCTAATGCACGCAGCGTGAAACTGCGCACAATTTATTTGCCCATCTGTGCAGCGCACGACCTCGATCACACATCAGACCAGCCACTGTGCGGTTCAAAACGCTCGCCATAGGCTTTTGCCAGCTCATTCAAACGCATGACGACTGTCGTCGTGCCACGCTCCTTGGCGTAATTCAACGGGCCGCCGCGAAACGGTGCGAAACCAGTGCCAAAGATGACGCCGGAGTCGAGCAGGTCAGCATCGGCGACCACCTTTTCATCCAGGCAGGCGACTGCCTCGTTGACCATGGACAAGATCAGGCGATCTTCTAGGTCGTCCGGCACCTTGCTATTGGTATGGGCTGGCTTGACGGCTTTTCCGTTTTCCCATTTATAAAAGCCCTGTCCGGATTTCCGGCCCAGCAGCCCATCATCCACCATTTTCTGCAACGCTTCCGGTCCCGGCTGATCTGTTGTTCCGCCCAGTACCTTCGAGACGTGCAGGGCGACGTCGAGGCCGACGCTGTCGGCAAGCTCAACCGGCCCCATCGGCATGCCAAAATCAACGGCGGCCTGATCGATCACAGCTAATGGAACACCTTCCTCGGCGAGGTGCATGGCTTCAGCCATGTACGGCGCTAAAATTCTATTCACAACGAAGCCCGGAGAGCTGGAGCATTCGAGTGGCAACTTTCCGATCGCCTTTGTGAAGGCAAAGCCGATATCCAGTGCATCCTGATCAGTGTCTGCACACCGAATAACCTCGACCAACGGCAACATTGCGACGGGATTGAAGAAGTGCAAACCAATAAACCGTTGTGGATTCCGCAACACGGTTCGCAGCTCTTCGAGTCGAATACTTGATGTGTTTGTCGCCAGTAATGCGCCCGGCTTCATCTTTTCCTGTAACGATTCGTAGAGCGATTGCTTTGCTTCCAGATTCTCGTAAATCGCCTCAATGACGAGATCAGCCGTTTCGACTCCACTTCCCTCGACATCGGAACGCAAGCGCTCGGCAGCAGCCGAACGTTTGTCATCATCACGTATTCGTTTCGCGAATAGTTTCCCGGCCCGTTCGATTGCCGGATCAATGTATTTTTGCTCTCTGTCCTGCAGCGTCACCGTGTTGCCGCGAAGTGCACACCAGGCAGCGATGTCACCCCCCATTACGCCCGCGCCAACGACATGAACCTGCTGAACTTTGTGCTCGGTTTTATTTCCCTGGCCTTTCAAACGAGTCTGCAGAAAGAACACCCTGACGAGGTTTCTGGACACACTGGAACACATGAGCTGCGCAAAACTGCTGGCCTCTGCTTCATATCCCGTGGCCGTGGATGCGCCTTCTGCGGTCCAGATATCAATCATCGCGTAGGGAGCAGGGTAGTGGTCCTTGCGCGCCTTTCCAGCAACCTGCTTCAATAACATGTTACGAACGAAGGGGCGCGCTGCACCGAGGCTCAGCAAGCGATCGAACAGCGGCGCTTGGCGCTTCGATGGCGCTGATTCGATCAACTGCAGCGCATCTTTGGTCCAGTTATTTTCACTGGTGTATCCATCGACCAGTCCGATTGCCTTGGCCTTGGCCGGTGCAATCGGGTTGCCCGTAAGCATCAATTGCATCGCGGCCCGAACGCCACAGATCTGCACCGCCCTGACCGTGCCTCCGAACCCAGGATGCAAGCCGAGTTTTACTTCCGGCAGTCCGAGGATTTTCTTCTCGCCTTCGTAAACAAGCCGATAGTCACAGGCCATGGCCAGTTCAAGCCCCCCGCCAAGACAAAAGCCATTGATCACCGCGACGGTGGGGCAATTCAATTGCTCGACCTTGTCCATCAAACCCTGCCCCAGGCGAACGACCTTATTGGCAAGCTCAACGGTGTTCACTTCCGTGAACTCTTTGATATCCGCGCCCATTACAAAGCTCAAGTTCTTGCCTGACGATAAAACCAGGCCAGCAGGCGGTGTATCCCTTAAAGGTTCGATAATGTCGTTCAATTCCTGCAGAACGCCGGACGACAGAACGTTTACTTTTGAATCGGCCATATCGAGGGAAAGCCACAAAATCCCGTTGTCGTCTGTGTCAGTTTTCCAGTGTTGTATCGTCATGAGAGTTTCATCGCAGTTCAAAATCACAAATGATGGGTAGATGATCGGACAGGCGGATGTCTGGCACTTCGAAACCGGTGACATCTATGCCGTCCTGATAAAGAACAAAGTCGAGTTCCTTACGCGGCGATCGACTTGGGTAAGTGGGCAGATGGTCTTTGTTTGCCGACGTCAGGCCAGCGGCCTTCATGAAAAGGTATATCTCGTTTTCGCCCCAAAACGTATTGAAGTCGCCTGTTACGACGACCGGCTTCTTGGTTTTCTCAATAAGGTCGTAAAGGTGGCGCATTTGCAGATGCCGATGCCGATACTTTAAAGAGAGGTGCACGAGGAATATCGCGTAATCCTGCATTTCAAGTTCGATGATCAGCCGTTTAATACCGGTATCGAAGTAATGAAACGTTTCGCCATGAACTCGCCGCGCAGCCATGAAAGCGTTGCCCTGTTTGCGCACGATCGGCAGGATCTGATTGATCGATCTTTCGCCGTATTTGGTCTCGTAAGAGGTGTTCATACTCAGGTCAGCCGCAATCTTCTCAGCCTGATTAACTTTACGACTGCGAATGGACCCGGTGTCGACCTCAATGAGACCAACGATGTCAGGGTCTACAGACTTTATGAACTTCGTGATATCGGGCAAAACGGACTGATTGCCGAGAACATAGCCCGCACCGGGCAGCGGCATGTGCATGCTTGCACCGCCGCCGACGGCGTATCGAATATTATATTGAAGGAGTCGCATGCGATGCATACGATACCGAATCGTTCGGTACAGCGCTATGCGCGCGTGCGTTGCAAATATTCGATAAACTATGGCCCTCACAGACAGGTCCGCCACAACCGGAGGAGCACCAGGTGTCCGAGAACAACCCGATTACAGTCTTCGCATCTCACGTATTCGAAGAGAGCGACGATTACCTGCGATTATTCGAGTTTCTTGAGGGTCTCGAGCGCTTCTATTACGTCAATGTCAGCAAGCCAGAGAATATCCCGCAAAGTGGGGGACTGCAGGCGATCAAAGATGAGTTGATCGAGCAAATCAAGGCGTCCGAAGCGGTTTTCGTCCTGTCAAGCGCCTACAATCAACGACCGGACATCGTCAAATTCATCATGGACGTTGCCGAAGCCAACGGGAAGGGCATGATTGCAATCCGCCCGTTCGGTGGCGTTTCTGAAACGCCAGCCGAGCTCATTGAGCGGTGTCAGGAACATATCAAGTGGAATGATCGAGAGATGGCCGATGCTCTGCTGCTCCAGGCTCGTGGCGAGGACACGCAAAGGTGGGAAGTTCTCGATTTCCCCGGGTTCGATGCGGATGGGCCTACCGATTAGACCTGTTGTAATCGCCCACCGCGGAGCGTCGGGATATCTGCCCGAGCACACGTTTCCGGCTAAAGCTCTCGCTTACACGATGGGAGCCGACTACCTCGAACAGGATGTAGTAGCAACGCACGATGACGAGTTGGTCGTACTCCACGACATTCATCTGGATCGAGTGACCAACGTGGCGGCGCTTTTCCCTGATCGGCAACGCGATGATGGTCGATATTTTGTTCGCGATTTCACGTTGTCCGAGATCAGGTCGCTGCACGTTCACGAACGGACAAATTCGCAGGGGGAGCCCGTCTACCCGAACCGCTTTCAGTCCAGCGGTGAAGAATTTCGGGTGCACACATTCTCCGAAGAACTCGCGTTCATCGCTGCTCTGCAGAACAGCGTCGGACGACCGGTTGGCATCTATCCCGAGATAAAAAACCCTGAGTGGCATCGGCAGGAGGGGGTTGATATCACGCCACTGTTTCTCGATGTACTGCTCAAGTTTGGCTACGACTCCCACAGTGCTCCTGTCTATGTACAGTGTTTCGATGATCAGGAATTGATTCGAATTCGTGAGCTTCTCGATTGCGATCTAAAGTTGATCCAGTTGATCGGCGAAAACGATTGGGGCGAGGCAAAAACTGACTATGACGAACTTCGCACCGCGCGTGGACTTAAACGCCTCTCGAACACGGTCGATGGCATCGGACCCTGGGTCAATTTCTTATACCGACAGCGGTCGGGGGGACGCATAGAAGACTCGGGGCTGGTATCCGCAGCGCATGGCGAGGGGCTGGCCGTGCATCCGTATACCTTTCGCCGCGATGATTTACCGCCAGGATTTGAGACTTTATCGGAACTATTGCACTTCGTATTCGACGAACTCTCTGTAGACGGCTTGTTCACCGATTTCCCGGATTTGGCCATCGCAGAGATCAATCGGTGAAAAGACTCCTGTTTGTGTTTGCGTTGCTCACCTGGTCGCCACTCATAACTGCTGACGATAAGCTGAATGTTGATCAGCACGCAGGCAAGGTCGTGTTGGTCGATTTCCGGGCATCCTTATGAAGCCGTTATTCTCGCGGCTCTAAGATGAAACTTGGACATCGAAAGAAAACTGGACATTAAGGCATCGGGGCAGGGCTTTTCCGGCCGCTTCCAGGCTATGGGCAGCCCGTGCGAATTACTGAGCGAAGCTGGTACGCCGCAAGAGGCCGAAAGACTCGTCGGTATAGCCGCATCCGAAGCCTGGCGTATCGAAGACAAGTTCAGCCGCTACCACGACGGCAACATTGTTGACCGGATTAACAAGGGGGCCGGTCAGTCGATCGCAGTCGATGCAGAGACGGCGCAACTCCTGGATTTTGCAGACACCCTCTACAAGCTCAAGGAATACGCTGTGGACCGGGTCATTCTTGAGCTGCGCCAACAGGGCGACACGCCATGCCTGGTCAATTTTGGCGGCGATCTGGCGGTAACCGGGCCGCCCGGCAAGCGAAGAGCCTGGACAGTGGGGATCGAGTCCGAGGTATTCGGGGGCGCTGAGAAGCTTATTGAGCTTCAGCAAGGGGCGCTGGCAACCAGTGGGAATGCTGAAAGGGCCGTCAGCGGAGCAGTTTCTTGACGATCAAGCCGAACAGTATTGGTGTCGACGGTGATTATTCATGTTAGGTATTACTTTATGAATCGTCCATTAAATGCTGTTTTTATTGTATTTTATAAATTCTATTGCCTTTTTTCCGTTGACGATTTAAGGTCAATGCAAGCCAAACAGGGCGTTGCTGGACTGAGAACCCTGTCCTTTATTGAACATCAGAATCACTGAATCATAATGCAATGTTTGTAGATCTCCCGCATGAACTGATTTTCTCCGCCGCAGGGGCATTCCTGCTGGGCTGGATGTTGGCGACGATCAGCTACAAGATAAGCACACGTTCTCGCGCCAAGAAACGGGACACACGGGATAATCGAATCCGGGCGCTTGAAGCTGAACTTCGCATCGCTCAATCTGACAGTTCCGATACCCGGATCAATCTGCAGAAACTGGAAGTCGCGTTAAAGGAAACGACCATTGGGGTTGAGCGACGGGATACCGTCATCTCCCAGCAGCAATCCAAACTTGAGAAACTTTCCAGGGATCTCAAGGAGTCCATCATGAAGACGCGAGAATTGCGGTCGGAACTCACCGAGCGTGCAATGGAGAACAGGCACGCAGAAACGAAGATTCGTGAGATTGAAACCGAGTTGTCCGTCGCTCAGGCATCGACTGATATGATTGCGACCGGAATTCTTGATTATTCCTTCAAACCTGATCAGCCGGACCCGGATGACGACGATAGCGAAACGGACGACGTTAGCAAAGGCTCTCTTTAAGTAGTCCGGTTGAACAGGTTATCGATCAGGTATTAGGGCACCTGAAGTTTGGGTGCCTTTATTTACAGATATTCGATTTAACATAATATACATTATGCGCATATATGACTGTAACCTGCCGGGACTCAAATGCACTTCTTGATGATTTTTCGCTCGACATCTCGAGGATCGTCGATCAACTCGTAAAAGTCGTCTATATAACGAATAATATCTTTCCGCACGCGGGGCTCCAGGCCTTCCTGCTCAAAAACCAGCTTGTATATCGTGTCACGACGGTCTCTGAACCGTCTCAATGAGGCCTCGACGTACTCATTATTCACGCATCGGCCGCGATACACCCGCTGCCGCACAGTCCGAATGCGAAACCGTTCATTAGCGACTGCATAAGGCGCGTCAACAAATCCCGACTGGTCAAAGTCATAGGGAATAGCGATGATGGGATCGATACTGTTCCCGAAAAGCACATAGTTGTGGCAGCACTCGTCGTCCGGAGCGCCTGCTACCGGAGAGAAATCCGTATTGCCGATCAGGAATGCGAACACTGATGTTAGATTCAGTCTGTCCGACTGGATTGAAGCCACCGTTGTTCGATCAACTTTCAAGTCTTCCAGACCGTATCGTGCACCCAGTCGATTCTTGTGTTCAATCAGAAAGGCATAACGTTCATGCCCTCCTCCATTCGTCTCGGAATTAACGTACTTGACACGCGCCAAGCGCACCCGAAAACTCATGTCTGTGACAGCGTTGAGAATTCGGTAGGCCAGATATTCTCTCAGCACAATCTGCTCATACCGTTCAGATTCGTCGCAGTGGATTACCAGTTTTAGCTTGTTCTGCTGATCAAATATCGTCCCGTCCGTCTGCTTCTTCTTCAGGTTTAAAAGCAGCGGTGGGTAGTCGCATTTCTGGTGCCGAAAATGTCCGCGCGTGCGTATTTCGAGATCGAGTTTAACCGCATTGCCAGCAGCTTCCGTGTACTGAATTACGCCGGGCAGATAGTCGTCCTTCGGCCGCTCGCGGACGAGCGTCGTCAACGGAGCGGTGATCGTCATGTGAAGTATTTCGACGCTCTGAAACAACGGGTCAGGCGTCTTCTTCACCTCAGCCGACGCCGAGAGACTCAGGCAGATGAACGTGACAAACGTGAGTACGCGATACAGCAGGTGCATTATGAGTCCTCGCAACCTTTTTATGGGATCGATTGATTCCTCTCACTTAACGACGCTGAAAGTTGCGACTCGCCGCGCTTTTTCGCAAGTCGAGCATCGTCTATCGGGTTGCTCCCGTAATCAAAGCGCCATAACAGCACGTTGGTAAAACAGAAAAACAAGGCCATGACCGCTGCAATTCCCAGGTGGCCGATACCGGCCGCCAGCCCGATGCAAATCGATGAAAAAATATAAATGCCATCGATCGCCTCTTGCAGGGCGACACGAAAACGCACAGCGGCGACCATTGCGGCGAGGCCAAAAGCAAGTGCAAGGTTATTCTGGATCAGCAGTACGATCGTGGTAGCGCAGATCGGCAACACCATGAGGGCGCGCACGAAGTTCTTGCGAAAGCCGACTTCTCGCCGGGTCGCAGCATAGGTCCAGGTAATCGGCAGCATCACCAGTAACGTGCCACCCAGGCTAAGCGCGAGAAACAAGGTGATAAGAGCGATCTGGCGGGCAGTCGGTTTCTGGTCAATGCTGGCCCCGCCCGACAGTGAAAACTTGTCGTCGATACTCGGCGCGTCTACCTCAATTCCCGCTACCTCTAATACGTTCGTACCACCCAGCGGCATAGCCGAAAGCAACTCAGGTTTCATTACGCCAGCCGCAAAAACACTGCCGAACAACAATACGAAGTATGCCGTGAGATTTAAGATTAGACGCTGCGCTGATATAGACTGATTCATAAGGATGACCCTCCTACTTAGGGTAGAGCAACGTAAGTTGCAATCGGAATCCCCAGCCGTCCGGGCCTGCGTCCGGCGATGTCGCCCAGTAGCGAACACCCGCCGTCAGCTGTGCTAACTGACCGCCCAACTGCGTCATAGAACTGACCTGAAAATTAATCGGTACCGACCATTTTCGTGTCTCCCAGTCGTAGGTCGACTCGGAGTTAACGGTCAGCGTTTTTTTGTTCTTGGTGACGTAGGCAGCAAACGGTTGAACAAAGGTCGCACTGATATCCGCTCTGTTGTTATCACCCGCAAACGACTCAAGATGATTTGTGAGGCCGCCGATGGTCCAGGGACCAACCTGCTTGAGTGCGACGGCGGTTGGCCCAATTGCCCACTTCTCACTGCCGAGAACTTCATCCGTCGCTGTTGGCATCAGGAGTGCCGGGCCGACACCCCAAATCCAGCCGCCGGACGTGGGCGCTTTTGGAGAGAAAAATACATTCTGCAAGATATCGCCTAGCCCAAACTCACTAACCCCCTGGGTTGGGAGATTATTTTGATCGATGATCGGGAGGATGGTTCGTGAGATGACATTCCAGTCGTCGTTAAGCGAAATCGGAATTACCGGTTGAACATTAATTCGAATAATGGACCCCTGCTCGTCAGCTCCGTAGTCGCTGTCGTAGTTGGCCTGAATAGGCACACTGATAAGTGCAGCCAACGGATTCGCAAGTTGTTTTGCCAACTCCTCGTCGTCCTGTGCCAAAACTGCCTGTCCCGACAGCAGCAGTGCCAATAACGTAATTGAAATTGTTTTGATCACTTTGCGGTCGCCTTACAAGTCCGAGTCGGTACAAAAACCGAAAACGCTAACTGAGATTCCATCACGTGCAACAGACACCGTCATATGACCACCCGCCTCTTCAATGACGAAGCTAAATGCGCGTCCACCTTCGATGCCCTGCAGGTAGATGACACCATCATCTTTGGTCACTGTGGAAAATGTGGTCGAACGATTTTCTTCGCTCGCCTTGGTCGTTGATATGGTTTTTTTCTTTGTGTCGATAATGACAAAAGGCGGCACACCGAGTTCTTCTGCCGATGAAGCATAACAAGCGTCGCTCTCAATGCAGATTTGCACCTGCGCTGCTGCACAGATCATCTTGTCGACGCCATCGAGGTTATCAGCAAGCGCTGCGCCAGCGGATAGCATCGCAACAAAACCAGTTGCAATTTTTTTCATCATGATTCTCCTAATTTGCATTCAAGTAAAACTGCGTGCCGATTTCAAAAATCGAACTTCACAAAAATCAATCCGCCGCTATATCGCCAATCCAGCGTGCCGGTAAGACCTGGGTCGTCTATCCCCAGATCCATTCCCACGTAGATTGACGGCACGCACATCTTATGGGGTTGGATATAGTCATTCGCTAGTACTTCACCATGTAGTCTTTTGCTTCAAGACAAACACTGAATGCGTTCTTGAAATTAGCCAGCTGCTGTTCCGTTGCCTGCTCGCGATGCTGTTGAGCTGCGCGCCCCTGCCGGCGACCACGAACTACACCCGCCGCCGCGCCCCACGCGGCGCCTTCACTCGCGTCATCATTAGCAATTTCGCCGATCAACGCGCCGGCGGCCGCACCGCGGACAGCACCCCGTGCTCCGGATCCGGCTCCTGCTTGCTGAGCCGCTTGTTGTTCGGCTTGCGCTTGCTGCTTGTCGGCTTCCTCTTGCTTGGCCAGCTGAAAGGGATCCGAGCCGGTATTGCCGACCGCCCATTCATAACAAGCAGCTTCGTCTTTCGACTGCTGAGAGCTGTCCTGACCTTCAGCCGGGAACACAAATACATCCATGGTGGAGCCCAAAGACTGCGTTTGCGCGTTTGCCGCGATCGAAAACGCGAGCGTTGATACGATAAATAAAACGTTCTTCATCGGAAATCTCCAAATTTCTTGTAATGCCTGCATTGATCAGTCAACGAGTTCGAATTCGCCCGGTTGCCAGGTCTTGTCGAACCAAGGCTCCAACGGACCATAGAGACGAATCAACACAAACCAGCCTTTACCCGGAACTGTTTGCGTCCAATTGTTCTCCATGCCAGCAGGCGCTTCGGGGCCGTAGTATAGATCAACGGAACCGTCGGCATTATAGACCAGCGGGCTCTTCTTACTGTTCTTGCTTGGGAACGGCTGAGCGGTTTGCAGCTCGGAGCGAGTCTGTGGGTCATAAACGACAACCGACCAGAAATCCTTCGCTGGCGCATCAGCCGGAATTGTCAGCTTATAATTTTTGGCGCCGTCCAGGTATTGGCCGCCATTATCAACTGCACAGAAACCGTACTGCGAGCCAACGCCAACCATCTTCATGGCCATCGCTGGTGTATTAACTGTGGCCGAGTAGAAAAACAGCGTGCGTGCGTCGATATTGCGAGCGCCGTTTCCATTTTCGACAAACCATTTGTAATCACCACCGACGAATCCCGTATACCAACAGGAGTTCTCATAGAAATACGCACGCTCATCCCGCGGCTTCAGCCAGATCGCGCGAGCTGTCGCATTACCGACGGCGACTGCTTCTTTTAGAATAGCTTCCATACGTGCGTCAGGCTCAAACGGCTTGCCCTTTTGAATCCCTATTGCGGCAGCCATGCCAAGCAATTGCGGCTCGATGAAATCGACCGGCTCGCGATCGATAACGGTATGCAGTTCTTCATAAAACTCATATGTATTAGCATGGATGGTATTAAACGGAACCGTTGACCCGTCGATGTACTTCATCGCCGGCGGATTGTCCGCCTGTGCCAGCGGGTAAACCTTAAGACCCGTGCGCCACATCGTCGAGGCTGCGTCCGGTTTTCCGTCGACCAGGAAGCCACGCAGGATCAGCCAATTGGAATACGTTCTGGACTGCGCAACAAAATAGCCCTCAGGCGTCTCACCCTCAAAGCCAGGTGGCAATATGAGGTACTTGCCGCCCTTTCCGCGGTCGGGTCCGGGCGCTCCCATGTCGATGACAAAGCGGAAAAACGCGTCATTCACCGTACCTGGGCCCGCACCGGGCGGAACCTCAACAACGGTAGGCCCGTCTGTGTCCAGATTCAGCATGACCGATGCGTAGACTGTATCGGTGTTGCCGGTCAAAAAGAGCGGGTCGGAGTGCATCAACGTATCAAACAGTAATACGTGGTTGGACTGTGTCGCACCCATTTCAACCATACCCAGTCGAATTCCCTCGACGGAGGTTGCGGGGATGAAATTCAGAAAGACATCCACACCACGCATGAAATCCAGATTCTCATACGCCTTTTCAACTGTTGCCTCGTCCGGCATGCCATCGAAAAATTCCAGCGTTCCAATGCGCGTCTCGACCGTATCTGGCGTCATTATTTTATCGGGAATAACATGGTTATATCCCGGTGTGTTTTCAGCGTTGCTCTCTGCATACGGACCGAGTGACGCCAGTATTGCCAGACTGACAAATGCCACATGAACGATTGTTTTCATTATTACTCTCCGCAAACTAGTAAATAGTTGGAAACTGAAACATCTGGTCTCAAGCGACTTCCAGGCACCCAACAGATAAAAGAGGTTTATGACATTCAGCAGGCTTTTTTTCCACTTTAGCCATCGATTCGGTCCTTACGCCCGCAATTGCACACCGACCCGCGTTGCCCGGAATCGGGCTCTTGGGCGCGGGTCGGTACTACTGCAAAGAAAACTACGGGGGCGGAAAGCCAGCAAGAATTGCATCCACTGCCGCCTGAATGGTTCCACCTGAATCTTTGCGGTCAGAGTCGGTGATCGTTTTGGTGCCAACGCCGTGCCAGACCGGGCGATGTTCTGCGACGTCAAAAACATCGATTGCGAGCATGCCCTTCGTGTACTGACGAACACTGGTCTCTGTGCCGTAGCCATAATAGGCACCGCCCCACCCGCCCCAATGACGCGGATAGCCATAGCCGGAATACCCGGCGGACATAGATGGGTAAGAGTCGACTTTAATCTCTTCTCTTGAGCCAATCGTAAATGACAGCGCAAAATCGGCCGACTCCACATCAGGCACTATCTTGTATCCTTTTGCTCCCAGCGCGCTCTCTACTGTGACCATTATTTGCGACTCCAGCAACGGGCTTGGAATACGCTCGACCGAGCCAACTTTCATGGGATTTTCGGAGACCCACGCAAATGTTTTGTAGGCGGCGAAATCGTTCGCCGGATCATGGTCGTAGGTTGCTTCGAAGCCAGTTGCGCATCCGCCAAGAAGAGCGATAGCGAAGACGGCCGTGAATCGAATGATTATCTGTTGCATCAACAATACCTCGTATAATTTTAGATGGGGGGGGCTCGGGGAGCTCACCCGGATTCTGCTGTCGGACCCTGTAGCTACGCACAAAGTAAACCAATATCATACTGTCGCACATCCGACCGCGGCCAACAAATATCTGGAGCAATCATGAACATCATCTGGTTGACTAAGCGAACAAATGGTTCAATACCTACTTGATAGGCTTTGAGAGCAACGACGAGTTGGGGCTTGATCTGCGATCGAGTATTGGTGCCGGTTTCGGGCGGTATCTGACTCAAACAAACCTCTCGGAACTGGCGCTGAAGGGAGGTTTGGTTGGCACAGCAGAATCCCTCAAGCAGGGTACGCTTACACCGACGAGCCCATCGAGCGAGGAAAGCCTCGAAGGTATGCTAGCCTTGGACTATTCACCCTTTGTGTACGACCATCCGGCCGTCGCCGTCTCTGCTCGGCTATCGGCCTTTCCGAGCATTACCGAATCTGGTCGTACCCGAGCGCAGTTGGACCTGAGTTACTATAATTCTTATGACAGCGATCCACCCTCCAGCACTCAGTCAACCAGTGATTATGGCGTCATAACTTTAATTGGGTACTCGTTCTGATTCGTAGCGCATCAATTGTTTTCCTCGTGCTGTGGGGTCCTGCTGCTTTTGCACAGGATGCCGCCACGGACACTCGTCCTGGAATCGCCCCGGACATTCGTGAGGATGAGATCAACCTGAAATTGCAGCGCGGTGATTTTGTGGTCGTGCCCATCCCGATATCCAACCCGACCCTGGGCGATGGACTGGTTGCCGGTGCGGCGTATTTCTACCCACAAACCGTAGAAGAGAAAAAACTGCAACCCGCTTCTGTAACTGCTGCTGCAGGCATGTACACAAGCAACGACAGCAAAGCACTCGCACTTCTGCAGCAAAATTACTGGAAAAACGGCAAATGGCGATTTACCGGAGTTCTGGGTGCCGCTGACCTAAGGCTGGGCCTGCTAGCGCCGGATGACACTGCAAGCGGACAAAGCATCGACTGGCAAATTGAAGGTTCTTTCGTGTTTGCCAAACTCGCCAGAAAGCTCAAGGGAGACTGGTACGGCGGTGTCCTGACACGAATGGTCGATGCGAATCAGAGTCTTGAATTACCGTCTATAGAGTCCGATCTGGACACCGGGTCTGATATTCGCGCGATGGGGCTAGGACTGTATTTCGAGTACGACACGCGCGATATGCCATCGAATAGCTACAGTGGACGGTACCTGAAAGTCGATGCGCTATTTAACGATGAGAGGATTGGCAGCAATAAGACCTACCAGTCTGCCGGTGCCGCGCTCCGGTCCTACCACGAACTGAGCGACTCGGTCGTTCTCGCCTGGGAGCTGCAGGGATGTCATCGCGGCGGCGGAACGCCACTTTGGGATGCCTGCACTGTCAAATTGCGAGGCTTTTCGGCCACTGATTACCTGGGCAAGGTAACTGCCTCCGGCCAGGTCGAGGCACGTTGGCGGATGAACAAGCGCTGGGGGTTGGTCGGCTTTGCAGGTACTGGCTACGTCGGCAACTCATTCAGTGGCGTTCGCGATAACGAAACAATCCCCAGTTACGGTGCCGGTATTCGCTTCATGGTCCTGCAAGCCAAACGCATTAATCTGCGCATCGACTACGCCCGATCAACCGGCAGCGATGCGATTCACATCTCCGTTGGCGAAGCGTTCTAAAATCAATCAATTCGGGCGACGATCACTCGCCTCGTCGACCATCTTAATGACCTGAGTCTCAACCTCCTCGGATACCTTGAGCAAGGCCGGCTCCTGCGACAGTGCCGCAAGCATTTGCACTGGCTTGATAAGGCCAATTTTTGTTTTTCCCTTCTCCGTAAACACGGATATGCGACACGGCAACGCCATGTTCAGGCGCATATCGGTGGACAGGACTTTTGCAGCCTGCGCTGGATTGCAGACCTCAAAAACCTTGCACTGCTCCTCAAATGCTATCCCTTTACTGCGCAGCGTGGAGCCCAGATCGTGGACATGCAACACTCCGAAATTATGACGTTTAACGGCCGCGTCAAGATCTATCGAAGCCTCGTCAAATGTTTTTTCAGTTTCAACTATGTAGTACAT
>JAACFM010000068.1 GCA_009937445.1 Gammaproteobacteria bacterium
CAACCTGCAATTCCGTTTCAGCGAGCCTCACATCGGTGTCAGCCTTGTCCTTTTCGTTGAACGAAATCGCCTTGTCTTCGTAGAGCTCAGTTATACGTTCTCGCTGCCTTACCATGTAGTCGAGTGTCGCGCGTTTCGCGTCGACATCACCCATCATCTTCGCCCTCGCCTCAGCGAATTGGAGTGCAATCGTTTCAAGCGAAGACTCCAGTTTTGCGACTACCTGGCCTTTGCTGACAATATCGCCGCGCTTGACCAGAACCTCCTCCAGAACGCCTTGCTCACTGGTACTCAGTTCCGTCACTGAATGTGGTTCGATCATGCAGCTGTAGCCTGAAATATCCTGCGCGCGGAGTTCGCCTCCCGCGACCATCAGTCCGAAAAATACCAGCCCCCATATAAAGTGGACCTTACTGAGTTCCGTCATCATTTTTGCCTCCATTCTTATTCTCCGCGCCCGCTGAACGCGAGCATGTCTCCAAGATTTTCATCCAGTTTCAATAGGTCCTTGCGTGCCCTGCTGTGGCGCATTTCCGCCGAGCGCTGTGCGATGGCGACCAGGAGCCACACGTGCAGGCCTCTTGCCGGTGTATCCCGTCGCACAAAACGTTTGAACAGCTTTTGCAGCCACTCCCCAAACACGTCGTCAAACACCTCGTCATTCAGGCACAGAATCGCCTCGCAGCTACCCGGATCGCCCTGACGGCCCGCACGGCCGAAAAGCTGTCTGTCGATGCGACCGGCCTCGTGTCGCTCGGTCGCCAGAACGTGCAGGCCACCCAAGTCGGCGATGCCCGGTGCCAGCCGTATGTCGGTGCCCCTCCCCGCCATGTTTGTCGCCACCGTTATGCCGCCTGGCCGACCGGCCCGGGCGATGATTTCGGCCTCCTGCTGGTCCTGCCTTGCATTCAGTACCCGGTGGGCCAGACCGGCCTTAGCCAGCTCAGTACCGAGCGTCTCCGATGCGGCTACGGAACGCGCACCAATGAGCACCGGGCGACCCTGTTCATGGAGTTCCTTCACACGACTTAAGACTGCGCGCCATTTTTCCTGCTCCGACAGATAAAGACTGTCCCGATACAGGGTGCGCCGGGTCGGTTTGTTGGTCGGGACCGTAACGACATTCAGCCGGTAAACAGACCACAGCTCAGAAGCAACTTCTCGCGCGGTTCCGGTCATACCGCCCAACCTGAGATAGCGCTGAAAGAAACGCTGATAGCTGATCCTCGACAAGGTCTCCTGGCGGCCACTGATGGGGCATCCCTCCTTGGCCTCGACCATTTGATGCAGCCCCCGTTCCCAGGACCGGTCCGCCATGGTACGGCCGGTATATTCGTCGATGATCTGCACCTGGCTGTCCTTGACGAGATAGTGCTTGTCCAGTTCAAAAAGGTGTAATGCGGACAGGCCCTGCCGAATAAGTTCCTCGCGACGTCGCTTGCCGGTCCAGATACTGCCAAGCGAGCGTATCAGCCGGGTAATCTTTGCCTTGCCCAGATCTGTCAGATCTACCTGCCGGCGCGTCTGATTGATACTGAAATCTCGCGGCGACTCCAGGGCTCGAGCAATACGCACAGCGTGCTTGAACACGATCTCCTGCTCTTCCATGTTCGACTGGTTCGAAATGATCAGCGGCGTCCTGGCTTCGTCGACAAGTACGCTATCTGCTTCATCGATAATGGCAAAACACAGTCCTCGCAGCAGCAGCCTGCTGGTCCGTGGGGTATCGTTGTGCAGGTCCTCGAGGTTCAGGTGCAGCGCTCGGTTTTCCTGCCCGAGAAGCATACGATCCTTGAGGTAATCGAAGACGACCTGTTTGTTTGTACAGTAGGTGATGTCGCGACTGTAGGCGTGACGCCGCTGTTTCAGATCGAGCCCTTCCGTGATCGTACCTACGGTCAGACCAAGCGCATGATAGACAGGGCTCATCCATTGAGCATCTCGGGCGGCCAGAAAGTCATTGACGGTTATGACGTGAACCGGGATGCCGGCCATAGCCGCTGTGGATGCCGCCAACGTCGCCGTAAGGGTTTTACCCTCGCCCGTATCCATCTCTGCGACCTTGCCCTGCAGCATCACCCAGGCACCGTAGAGCTGCACGTCATAGTGACGCATACCGAGCCGCCGGGAGGCGAACTCTCTGACGATCGCGAAAGATTGGGCAATCAGATCGTCACGCAGCCCGAGCGCATAGAGATTTCTACGCAGTTCGGTGGTTTGCTTTGTCAGTTCCTCATCGTCGAGTGCGTCGAGCCCCACAGCGCATTTTTCGACCTTATCGACAAATCGACGGTAGCGGGGATGCCGGCCCAGCACATACTGGTGGAGCTTGCCAAACGCTGCGGTCGCAGCTTTATCAAGCATACCGGCGCGGCTTTCCTCACGCTGAGGATAGACGCCGGCGAGGATTCCGGGTCGTTGCAGTATTTCGCTAGACACCAAACTGACTCAGCAGCAACTGGCGTATCGAGCGGTACATCTGCAGACCCGCTGGCTCGTAGCCGTGGTCGAAACGCACGTAAACACGATTACCCAGAAATTCGGCTGGCGCCTCGTCCGGCAGGGCCAACTCGAACTCGAACACGCGCTCCAGAGTTAGTCTGCCAGTCTCATCACGAGGGTCAACGGCGATCGATCCGCCTCCCATTGTCCCAAGCGCAGCCGTGGGCAATTGCCGGGTTCCGCCAGGAACGGCACGTCGCAATTCGACTTCGAAACGCTGCCCGTCCCAGTTGTTCTCTAGCACGTTAATGCGCCGAATTCGTTCCCTAAGCAGACCAATGTGAGCCTGAGAGACCACGGCTCGTACCGTCAAATGGTCCTCCGGGTCAATAACATAGGCGACGATCTGTCCCTTTTGGGCGAACTGTCCCGGCAGATCCTGCCGTCGCGGTGCAACAAATATCCCGGCCCTTGGACTCCGGATCAGGAGTCCATCGACCTGCTCACGGGCCCGCGCAACATCAGCATTTGCCTTGGCAAGCTCCTCCAGTCTTATTTCCCGCTGGTGCGACTCCAGCAATTCCAGACGGGCTTGCAGGAACGGATCGACAGTTACAATGAGTGCTTCGCCTGCCTCAACAGCAGCCCCGTCGTCCGCCAGCACTTCCTCGATGAAACCATCGACCTCTGCGCGCAGGTAGGACTGCTCTGGAGCCCACACCACGCCGTGGGCTCCCGTCCACAAGGGTATCGGCAAGACAAACACCAACAGAGCGATAACCGCCACTACGCGAAGGGTTACTGACATCGCGTGTCGCCGGTTCTTCCTGAGCTGCGGACTCGACGTCAGGAATTTGATGCTCTTACCAATCGGAATCAACACCTGGGTGGTAATCGCCCAACAGGCGAGCAGGACGCCAACCGCAAAGAACCGGCTGCCTATGTAGACCACGATGACGGTCAGGATGAAAATCCGGTAGAGAAACGCGGCGATGCCATAGAAAACGAACCAGCGTCGCTCGCCCGCGGAGTCCGCTGGCGATACCGCATCTTTGGAACTGAACAGGTAGCGCTGGATCAGGTAGCCGAGATACTTGTTCGATCGAGTACCCAGATTGGGAATCTCGATCGTATCGGACAACACGTAGTAACCGTCAAATTTAAGCAGCGGATTGCCGTTGAACAGCAAGGTCGATACGCCACTGATCAACATCACGTTGTAGGCCACGGTGTGCACGATACCCGGTTCGACCAGTAGCCAGACGAACAACGCAATCGCGCCCATGAAGAGCTCGGCCATGATGCCGATCGCACCGACCAGCATTCGGCGGCGCTTGTCCCGAAAACCCCACGCGGACGAAGCATCTACATAGGGAACCGGCACAAGGACCAGCAGCATGATCCCGATTTCGTGGACCTCGCCTCCCGAAACCTTGGTCGCATAGCCATGGCAGAGCTCATGAATGGTCTTGACGAACGGGTAGACAAGCCACAACAGGAATAGATTCTGCGGTGCCAAAGCGCGATCAACGATGTTCTCAGTCAACGCCGACCAGTTCGCGGCCGCCAGCACGGCAGCCAGTCCCACTGTCAGAGCCCAGATCCAGGCGCCGTACTTGGTAAATATGAAGCGAACGTAAGGCAGCGTGCGTGTCAGGAAGCGGTCCGGATCGAGGAGCGGAAACCGCACCGCCAGGGGCGTCCAGATGCGCTGTTTCCATTTCATCCTTTCGGACCTTCTGTAACGCCGCAGTAGCTCCCGGCTGTCAGGCGTCACGTCGCAGATCAGGACATCGGCCGCATGCAGCTGCCCGAGCAATCGAATGACCTCATCCTGAGTCGGCGCTTCATCGCCTTCCTGCTCGTTAAAGTTGTCCCAGATTTCCTGAACGGTGAGTTCACCATCCATCAGACCGATAAAACGATAGGCGGCAGGCGTAAATCTGTGGGATCGGCCACCAGCATGGTCCTGCAACACAAACCAGACTTTCCCGCGGTAGTCATGGCGATGCAATTCCGCATGCTGCCGCAGCCGCGGCTTCAGGTAGGCAACACGATACCACGATGGGCTGAACAGCGATTCAGACATGATCTACTGGCATTACGGCCACCATGACCACAAGAACATACGCATCCACGACGAAATCTTGTGGGTCCAGATCCAGACAAGATTGCGACGCCCAACGTCAATTTTGCCGACACCTTCCATGCCGGGCCGAAATATCGGCGGCGGTTCGCCGGTCAGACTCGCCTCTACGCGGAAGTAATTTCGCCCCTCCTCGGCTGTCGAGATGGGCGTTATCTTGTCGATATGGATCTCGATTGCATCTCCTGGCATACCGGTCAATGCCAGCATGCCTGAATGATCCAAAAGCACTTCACCGATATCGCGCTCATCGACTTCTAGAATTACACGATACGAATTCAATGGAGCGACCTCGAAGAGAACCTCTCCGCGCTCGACCGGCGCACCCAGCGACTGGCTGAGGTCTCCGCTGACCACGACGCCATCAAATGGTGCCGTAACGACAGTTCGTATGAGCTGCTCTTCCAGCAGCTTGACCTGTGCTTCGGCCTGTTCGATCTGGGCGGCCAGAATGCCGGCCTGAGCCCGATCCCGAGCGGCCAGCGCTTCACTTTGCTCTCGTCGACGTTGCGAGCGCTGGCTCGACCATTTCAGTAGTTCGAGCCGCAAATCGCGATCATCCAACTGAGCGATGACTTCGCCTTCCTCCACCATATCGCCCGCGCGCACATCGGCACTCGCGACATAGCCGGCCATCGGCGCCGCGATGACTCTCTGGATCGTCCCCTCAAGCCTTGCATCGGCCGTTACCCGGAAGTCGCCCTTGGCAAAAACCAGAAAGAGCAGCAGCGCAAACAGCCCGCCTGCAACGATTTTCCTGCCATCACTGCCGGGACCGGCTAACTTCGCCACTTGCGCTTTGGCACTATCGAGCGCCTTGCGAGGCAACCAACGGTCTTCCTTACGTTTGATATCGAGCACCGGGCCAACCAGCGATGCCAGGTGTTCGCATAATCGGATCGTTTTGCCATCCAGAGAATGGCCTCGGGGCATCTCGAGACTGAAAGCCCCCAACAGGTTGTCACCGTCGGAAAAAGGCACGGTGCATATTCCGAACTTGCCTTGATCCTCGTGCAGCTCTGCATGCGCCCGCGTTACCTGCAGCGGCCCCTCCTCATTCGGCGGAAAGATCACAGTGGCCTGTTGATCAATTGCCTCGTCCATTACCGCTTCGATGGCGCGAATCAGATTCGCTTTCTTGCCAAACGTGGCGCTGTGAGAGACGCCTTTTACTTCGGTGTGCTTGCCGTTTAGAAAACCGATGCAGACTCGCTCGCACCCAAGTCGTCCCGCCAGTTCGGTCGCAACGGCTGTCACTGCCTCCTGGAATTTCTGGTGATGAATGCTGGTTGCGATGGTCTCCAGGACCATTACCAACCTGTCGCTTGGCGGGGTCCAGTGACCGCGGACGAATGACTCGAGCCACGTGCAGTTCCATTCAAGGCTTGATATCAGTGCCTGAATATCACGTTCCGGATCATGCTCGACCTCGACGGCCACGCTGCCATATATCTTGCTATCAACAGTTACCGGAACTGCTACGACGTCATACCTTCGGTCTTGATCGGTAGTTGGTGCACCGCTGGCATTAACCTGAGAACCGCGCTTCCTGATTGCCAGCTCGGCAGCGGCGCCCAGCGGCCGACTTCCTGCGACTCCAACCGGCCAGATAGCGGCTGGCGCGAACGGGCCTCGTTCACGAGGTCCCAACACAACGACCGCACGCCGTACCCCTGTAATTAACTCGCAACTAATCTCGAGCCAAACTGCCGCAAACTGCTCGGCACTGTCAGCTTCTTTCAGTCGCGTCCATTTATCGACTGACTCTTCAACAGCACTTGTTCGATCGGCCGATGCATTATCGACAAATCCCTCTCCCTCGGCCATCGGCCACCCCCCTGCTAGGTCGGCTAAATTCCGCTTGTCACACTGCTTCAATTGAAGCAGGCTTTTATTTGATTTATATCGGAATATTCACGGCATAGTTTGCCTGTCGCTTAGACTACCGAGTCTTTCACCGAAAGGCTATGCGACCGGGTAGTAACTGGCGCGACCACCCTTTTTTAGCACGATATTACATAAGCACCAAGCCCCACGCATTCGCTTTAACCCTATGTTTTTCCTTCTTATTTTTGGGGAAAAGCAAGTCGATATCGCGTCCAAATGTACCGAAGAAGCGGTAACGGCCTTCTTCGTCACTCACGATCCGGCAGTTCGGCAATTTCTTCATCGACGACCTTCGCAAACGATTTGCGCATTTCCAGTCGTTCAGTCTGCCACCAGGCCTGTACCTTCGGCCGGGCGACCACCGCCCGCAACGCGTTTCGTGAGGACAGAAATTGTTCCTCGGAGAGCAACCCCATTTCATACTGAGATGGGACCAACACGAAAGATCCGCCGCAGAAATCGGAGAGTCGGTCGTTGTGCTGCGCTAGACTTCCACTTACCGGGCAACATAACGAGGCCACCTAATGAACATTTTGAACAGCTTTGTTACTGCAGTGACAAGCCTCGTGCCCACGCTCGGCACGGCCGCCGCCGTCGTGGCATTGCTGACCGCCATAAATTGGTTTCTGCAGCGCCGGTGGAAGGAAAACGCCGACCTGCAGTTCCGTTTTCAGCTCATCATGCTTGCCCTGACGTTCGCAGGCATACTGACGATAATTCTCGCTCTGCCGGTGAACGACGCCACACGCGGTCAACTGCTCAGCCTGATTGGCATCCTTCTTAGTGCGGCAATCGCGCTTTCATCGACGACGTTTATCGGCAACATCATGGCCGGAATAATGCTCAAGGCTGTGAGGAGCGCGCGTCCCGGCGACTTCATAACGGTAGCCGATCTGACCGGCCGTATTACTGAGATGGGACTGTTGCATACAGAGGTCCAGACCGAGTTTCGTGACCTGGTGACAGTTCCCAATATGTACATGGTGACGCAACCCATGCAGGTTGTGCGCGCCTCGGGCACGATCATTACCGCCGAGGTATCGCTCGGCTACGATGTCTCCCACGTACGTGCCTCTAAAATTCTCTGTGAGGCCGCTGCAGCTGCAGGCCTTAATGACGCATTTGTACATGTGCGGCAGCTGGGTGACTTCTCGGTTACTTACCGAGTCGCCGGCCTGCTAGAAGATGTCAAAAGCCTTATTTCAGCGCGCTCCGGTCTTCGCGAAGCCATGTTGGATGCTTTGCATGCAAATGCTATCGAAATTGTTTCGCCTAATTTCATGAACACGCGTGCTGTTGCCGACGACAAGCATTATATTCCGGAGCCCACTCGCGAGCGCACACGTGCACAGCGAACACAAGCCGAAGACGTGATTTTCGACAAGGCCGAAGAAGCTGCTTCAGTCGAAGGGATCCGCAAATCAATCGAGCTCGCGGACGCCGAATTGCTCGCTCTCGAAAACGAGAACGAAAACAATGGGCCGGTTGATTCTTTAAGAGCCAAGCTAGTAGCTAGAAAATCAAGGCTAAGTGAGCACTTGAAAGTAGCGGAAGAGCGACAAAAAGCGGCCGAACTCGAAGACGAAACGCGAAGCTAGGCGAATCCTTATCACAAAGTGGCCGCTAAACACTGCACATTTTCACGGTGACCGTACTGATGACGGCATCGGCATAAGAACAGCGAATTTCTCGCAACCCGCAATCGCGATTCGACCCCGTTTTCGGTAGCATACCCGCCTATGCTTAATCTTGTCCAAGAGCTAAAAAAACGAAACGTGATTCGCGCTGCGGTCGCGTATGTCTTGGTGGCATGGACTATTGCTCAAGTCGCTGAGCTTGGGTTGGACAGCTTCGACGCCTCGCCCCTGATCATGCAAACGCTGCTTATCGTTCTGCTGGCTGGGCTGCCCATCACGGTCGTGCTGGCCTGGATCTACGAAATCACACCCGACGGCATCCATAAGGACGAGGATGTCGATCGCAGTGCACCGGCTTACCGGCAAAAAGGCCGCAAATTCGATCTCATTATCATTGGTCTGCTGACGTTGGCGCTTAGCTATTTCGTTGTCGACAAAATTCGCAATCGTATTGTTATCATTGAGGCAGATTCTATTGCTGTGCTGCCGCTGGCCAATCGCAGCTCGGATGAGGGCTCGCAATATTTTGCAGACGGCATTCACGATGAACTACTTACGCAACTCGGCCACGTCAGTGATTTGACGGTAATTTCGCGCACTTCCGTGCAGGAATACCGAGAGACCACCAAAAAAGCCAGTGAAATTGCCAAAGAGCTGGGCGTAACCACACTTCTTGAAGGCTCGGTCCGTCGCTCGGGTGATCGCGTACGTATTGCGGTGACCTTAATCGACGCGACCCAGGACAAGCATTTGTGGTCGGAAAAATACGACCGCTTACTTTCTCCGGCGAACATCTTTGAAATTCAGTCTGAGATCGCCGATACAATTGCGGTGGCGCTTACCGCTAATCTGGCCGCTGCACATACGTTATCCGTACTCGATCGCCCCCGCGCAAAAGCGAAATCGTTCGACGGACCTATGGATGAGTTGTTCGAAAGTATTGAGCTGGCAACTCGTGCCGTTGAAATTGACCCGAACTTTGCTGTCGCAATGGGACTGATCGCCGAGCAATACGCGAATCTTTATTGGTTTTACAGTCAACAAGAAGAACATCGAGATAAAGCTCGGCAATGGATCGATAAGGCGCTTGTCATTGAACCCGATGACCCGAGATTACAGCTGGGTTTCTCAAACATTCTCTACCAGGGTTATCTCGACTACAACGGTGCTTTGGTGGCGGCACGTAAGGCCGAACGGGGCATGCCAAGTAACTCGCGCGTCTACCTCGCCCTCGGCTCTGTGCTGCGGCGCAGTGGGCGCATCGAAGAAGCGATCGAGGCCTACAAAAAAGCCCAAATTCTCAACCCACGCGATGTGCAGACCTTTGCTCATCATATCTTCACGTTCATGTTTTTGGGCGATGTCGCAGGCGCCCGCACTCAGGCCGAGTTAATCATGGCCCTGCCCCAGGCCACGCCAATACACATTGGATACACCAAGCTGATCGACTTGTACATGCTGGGCGATACCGACGCGTTGCGCGACTATTTGCAGAAACGCCCGGACGTGAACCTTGGCTCGGAACTCCACCTCAAAGTCATGCTGCCGTTCTTTGAGCGACGATACACTGACGTACTGAAGGCGCTTGAGTCCCAACCCGACCCAGTCATCGCGCAATTTAAACTACTCACACACAGCGCCATCAAAGCGCGAGTCTTGCATGCGCAGGGCAATTATGATGCCGCTAGAGAAGAGGCGACGATCGCCGTTAGCGAACTCACAGCATTGGCGGAGACGATGCCCAATAATGCACGACCGATCGTGACGCGCGCCCTCATGCATGCCATTTTGGGCGACGTAGGGCAAACGCGAGCCGATGTGAATCTTTCCGCTTCTCTGTATCCGATCGAAGATGACCCTGTGGATGGACCGGCTTATGTCGCCGACGGATTGCGCGCCCTCGCGTTGATTCTCAATAGCGCAGAGTTGGCCGACGCAATGGACGACTACTTGTCACTGCGAACCAAGCTCTACTACGTAGATTTCCTGCTGCTGGACCCGGTATTTGACCAGCATCGCGCGGACCCGGATATAAAGGCGCTCATCGAACGTTTCTCATTGCGCTCTGCTACGACCAATTGACCGCCGCAAGGCCGCCCGTTACTCTCGGTTGCCCAGAAAACAAAGAAGCATAAGACATGGCGAATTCTCCACAAACTTGGTCGATTTTCGGGTGTGGCCCAGCCGGTCTGTACACGGCCTGGCGGCTGGTTACCACCGGCAAAATAAAAGAGGGCGACAAGCTCTCACTCTTCGAGTGGGGAAAGTATCGTTTGGACGGCCAGGAATCGGGTACTCGCGCGCCTGCTGGTCGCATCTGCACCTATCACCATGAAGATAATCCGCGCAATTCGTTCGTCGAAATAGGTGGCATGCGTTACATCCACTGGAACGGTGACGATGGCGAAGATGCGGCAGGGCACCGCCTGGTGACGACGGTCATTGATGAACTGGAACTGGCTGGTACTGCGATACCGTTTAACACGACCAACGACCCACTTTTTTACCTGCGAGCCAGGAATTTTTATTCCAGCGATATTTCCTCATCGAATCCCGCGCCCTATGCGGCCGATCACTCCCTTGCCGCCTATCCACCGGCGTCAGGTGATTTAAGCGCCTATCAGTATGTCGCCGATCAAGTTTTTTGTAACGTCAAATACGACACACGAAAGAAACAACTCGATTTCTATGCTGAAGGCAAAGTACCAGACTCCTTTCGGTCGGATGTGTTCAAGCCCGGCGATCTGCTAAGCAATATTGGTTTCTGGAACCTGGCGTTCGACCAGCAAGGCGGTGAAGGCTATCGCTATGCCGCTGCGGGTGGCGGCTATCAGGCTAATGTCATCAACGTAAATTCGGCAAATGCCGTAATCATCAACAACGAATTTGTCCCAGGTCAAGAGTTCAAAACATTGCGCAGTGGTTACTCATCGATCTATCCGGCGATGTTTGACCGTATCCGGGATAAGTGCACTGAAGTGGGCATCGAACTCGACTATCAACCCGGTACACGACTTCGCTCTATCTGGTTGGATCCGAAAGAAGACAATCGTATAACCTTTACAGTGGCCACTGCCGACGACCCGAATCGCGCCAGCGACACGGACAGCACTGATTGTGCATTCCTGGCCCTTCCGCCCGGTTCGCTGGACATCGTTGCCGACGGCAGCCGCTACATGGATGGGAACATTGTCGATGTGCTAAATGCCGAACCCGTAGCGCTGTACCGAGACTCAGTCGTCACCGAACCTTCCTATAAAATCGCGATGTTTTTCGATTCCGAGTGGTGGAATGACTCGATGTATCCGCCGCGACTGTCCGATCATGAAAGCAACATTGACCCGGATACCGGCAAGGAAATCCCCAACGTCTTCGGTCCGACGATTACCGACACACCATTACGCCAGGTTTACTATTTCGGTGACAACGCCGTCAGTTCGTCCAAGAAAGTGTATTCCTTGCTCGCCAGCTACGACGACGAACGCTTTTATCGATTCTGGCAGGAACTCGAACTCGGTCCGAATGAGATACGCGAAACGCCGTTATCGGAGGAATTGCAGCCGCTCGAGGGAGGTCGCAAAGCACCCGAGGTCATGGTTAACATGTTGCGCTCGCAGCTTGCACGAGTGCATTGGGGGCCCGGCGCCACGGCGTCCCTGGTCCCCGAACCACTGGAAACTGTTTTCATGGACTGGTCCTTAAAACCGTTTTCAGCGGGCTATCACGGCTGGGCGCCGCATTACGACATGAACGACGTGATGCGCCAGATTCGCAAACCCACCCAGTTGATGGATGACGTTGATGCCGATTTATTTATCGTCGGCTCGGCTTTTTCTAACGACCAAGCCTGGGTCGAAGGCGCGTTTTGCACAGCGGAATCGGTGCTCACCAAATTCCTCGACGTTGAACCGATCATCGATCAGTCAAACTACCCGTTCATCGCGGGCGGCGACGAGGACTAACTCGGCAGCGCACTCTCCGCGGTATTCGGTGTGGGTGTGAACTTGTCGCAGCGCACGTCGATCAGGAACGGCTTGTCCTTGGTTGCAAACGCCTTTTTATAGGCTTCGGCAAGGTCAGCCGGATCCTCAACTACCAAACCGTCACCGCCCAGGCTTTTCGAAAATGCCGCCCAGTCCTGGGTCGGCAATGACGACAGTGCCTGCGCTTCCTCGCTTTCCTTAAGCGTACGCAGGAACACGTTGGCCAGCGCGCTGTTGTTTATGACGACGATCACCATCGGCATTTTGTAGCGCGCGGCCGTATGAATCTCCATGCCGTGCATAAGCAGGCTGCCATCACCGACGACCACGCAATGCGGCTGTTCGGGTCGCGCTCGCATGGCACCAATCGTTGCTGCGACGCCGTAACCCATAGGACCGGTGGTCGTTAGCAGCAGAAACTCGTTTGGTGCGTAGCTGTTCCAGTTGTGCGAGGTAAAAAATGTGTGTGCACCTGAATCGACGACCATCACAGTGTCCCTTGGCGCCACCTCGCGAAGCGCCGCGATCGCCCGCGCCGGCTTGATCGGTGTTGCGTCGGAGGTTCGATCGGCGATGGCATCGTAGTACGGAGTCTCCCTGATCGCAGTCAACCACTTTTGCCGCGCGCTGATCGTTGAGTTCAAACTCTCGCCGTATCCGTCATTGTTACCCTGCAACCAACGCAGAAACGTGCGTATGTCACCGGTAATAAAATGTTCGTCGTATTCCTTGCCCAGAATGTTGTTCGGGTTAATATCGACGCGAATGATGGTCTTGTTCTCGTGAAACCCGGGTAGCCATCCGTGCGTGTTGTTTTCATTCAAAGTGGCACCGAGAATCAGAAGCACATCAGACCCGGAAATGTTGTTTTCCGCATCGCCCATGACGACCTGGTTGGCCCACAGACTGCCGCCGACTCCGTAGATGCCGGTTGAGCAGGGATCATCTTCGGGCAGCACGCCCTTGGCGCGCATAGTCGTTGCAACCGGAATCGAGTATTGATTCGCGAACGCACGTAAGTCCTCGGTTGCTTCCGACCAAACAGCACCGTTGCCGGCCAGTATCGACACGTGCGTGGCGTTGGCCAGAATGTCGTGCACACCGGCCGCCGCTTCAGTATCCAAAATTCGGGGCGACTCGACGATCTCTATCGGGTCGTAGTCATACTCCATGGGCGTCAGCTGCATGTCGTGCGGCATCGAGAGGAACGCAGGTTGATTCTCAAACCCCTTCATAGCCTTGATGGCCTTGCGCAGGAACGACCCAACCAATGATTTGTCTGGGATCACCTCTGTAAAGCAGGTCAATGGCAGAAACAGGTCGCGGTCGTCGACGCCGGTCGGGCCTGAATCCTGAAAAGAGCCGACACCCTCAAGGTTGTTGGGCGTGTTACCCGCCACCACCAGCACAGGCGAACGATCCGAATAGGCTGCACCAACGGCGGTTATCATGTTGGACACACCGGGCCCGCCGATGCCCATGGCCACGCCGAATTTCAGCGATGCGCGAGCATAACCGTCGGCCATGTAGGCTGCACCGCCCTCCTGACACGCGACGGTCGGGGTGATGCCAGCATCGTCAAAGGCGGACAGGAACGGCTCGACCATATAGCCGGGCACTAGAAATACATGATCCACGCCTTCGGCCCGAATCCCCTTCAAAAGATAATGCGCACCATTTGGTTCCGTGTACGGATTCTTAGCCATTATTCCCCCCCCTTGATCGAATACACAGTTTATACAGCTGCCTGCTCTAAAAAGCGCATAGGGTCCAGACAAAAGTAGGCCCTACGCGCTCATAGGTTTAGAACATTCAGCCTTTCAGTTTTGCTTCAAGGTGGTTCATTAGTTCACCCATTTGGTCGCTTGGGCTGAACTCAATTGCCTCGTAATCTTCGTCAACTCTGACCGTATGTCCTGGCGGCCAATAGTAGACATCGCCAGTATTGACCGTCTCTTCAGTGCCGTCTGCGTAGGTCACATGAATGGAACCCTTGACCACGGTTCCCCAGTGCGGGCACTGGCATAGATTGCTCGGCAAGCCCTCAAGCAGCGGAGCGGCGTCTGCGCCAGCAGGGAACCGGATGCGAGCGACATTAGTACCGCCCCAGTCCTGGCCCTGAAAGCAGACACCACCAGCTTCGAGACGAGTTGGTAGTTCGTTTATTGCTTTCTTCATAATTTACCTTCCTTCATGTTCTGGCGGGACATCCGCCGTTGGTGAATCGCTGCTTTCGTGTATAGCAACGCGCATTACCGGATAGCCAAGCTTAATCCAGCCGTAGATACCCTCGTACAGGACCGCGGTCTTTGCATAGTCACGCTGCCTCAATTCTTCCACCACCCATTCGGCCGCAGCACGCGGGCACGAACAATACGCAACCACCATGACGTCTTTGGGAAGATCAGTAACTATCGCATCAAAGTCCGAGTAATAAGGCAAAGTGAACGAACCTTCGATATGTGCCGTCTGCCACACGGACGTCACGCGAGTATCAAGCAGCATCATTTTCTGCTTTTCCTGCAAGGCTTTGTACAAATCAGCGGCTGATACAAAGATATCATCAGTCAAATCAAAATCGGGGTCTTCGCCGTCCTTGTTAATCACGTAGTGATCCGGCGTCGGTAACTCTTGAAGTACCGTTTCCTGTAATTCCCAGCCGCCCGCCCGACTCCGAATAAACGCAGTGATGCTGTCAATATCTGCTGCCGACAGTGTTTGGGAAAACGCTCTCATCTCAGTATCTTCGCGGCCATGCCGGATCGCATAGCGGATGAATTCATCAGAATTGTAAGCAAGCGCCGATGAATTGCCGATAGCCGGCGCGGTCACACCCTCGCCGTTTTCACCATGGCACGCAGAGCATTCCTGGTGGTAAAGAAGCTCGCCACGCTCAATATCACCAAGCACCGCCTCGGTTGACATCGCGACGCGCTTTGCGCCCGATTGTTCAAACAACCAGTAGGTCAAATCCCAAGTTTCATCCAAGGTCAGTGGGCCGCCCACTTCGTCAAGATAACCGCCCATCGCAGTACCCTGGCGGCCATAGGAAAGCGTCCTCAGAACGGCATGCGGTATTCCAGACTCAAACAGGCTCTTGCTGCGCAACGACGGCGCATGATCGTTCACATACCCTTGCCGCTCAGCGCCATGGCACAATACACAATATTTTTCGTAATTGGCCGCAGCCACGACACTCTGCTCAGCCGTCAGCGTCCTGATCGGGGTCGGGCTTCCCTCCTCGGCATCTTCTGCTATCGCGGCCATTGGTACGGCCAACACCAGCAGACAAAGCAGCAAGTTAGTCCGGCGTAAAACGTTTACGATATTGCGCTCCCCTCTTGAGTGATTGTTTTTGCTTAATGAATAAGCCGGTGCAGCGATCGTCTTAGCCAGCTTAGTAATTGATTGCCTGAATTCAATTTAATGAGTGACAGCTCTTTTACTAAAGAGTCTATGTCCCAGGACTGACACCCATGTTTCTTAATCAGGTTTTTCCAGTAGGCGCTCGTCCTGAACAGATCCTTCCATTTACCCTTTGTAATTACTTTTATCTTCAGTAGAGGGAATCCCGAACGAATTAACTCCGCATATAACTTGAGGCTAACATTTGTATTTTTTCCTGCAAGATATAATTGGCAGTACGATTCGCTGTCAATATAGCTCTTGCAGGTCAGCCCTTCATTTATGAGGTACTGAGAAAGTCCTATTTCCCATTTGTTAATCACTTTTTGACGTACCAATTTGGAATCCTTCTCGTCATAAATATCCTGAATATTTATGGAGTCGAAGAATTCCGGTAATTTCTGGATAGCCTTGCGGTTAAAAACAATAAAATGGCTTTGTATGTGATAGTTGTTTTTATGTGTTGAGAACGATGGATTTGCATTTGAATCGATCGCTCCCCAAAAGTCTGACTGATGTTCCTTGCTCCAGTTGAATATTGGTAGCAACTCATTAAATAGAATATTCGAATCGTTAATGCAGGCAATTTGAGCATAGTCTTCAGGGTTAATACTCTGAAAAACCTTATAAAACATCCCTAAATCATAGCCTTCGTTCTTAACAAATACTGTCGAAATATTTAATTTCTCATAGGTGGCCGCAGCCTGATCCGATCTTTCGTTGGTTACCAGTATTACCTGATCAAAATATTTTGCGACTTCATCAACATAGATCTTTACATATAGCGGTATGCAGGCTTGGTTGCTGAAGTGAACAAAGACACAAAGACTTTTCTGAGTACCGCTCATAATTTTCAAACCAGAATGCAATCATTATTCACGATTATATATTTTATTGCCTTTACAGGACGCCACCCAGGCAAAGAGTTGCTATCGAGCGTCAGTGAGTCACTCGCTGGCTCTCACATAAGCGCGCGGAAAAACCAGTGATTTTATTCAGGCACGAAAGGCGGCGCTCCCAGTGCTGAATGGGCGTGTCTTATGTTAAATGTTGTCTATAAGAATCAATTAGTTAAGGTCAAGAAAAATAATCAGTCAACTCACAACAATTGCCGACGTGCAATGTAAGAAAGTTGACCAAAACTTTGACTATACTCAGGTGGTTCTTACGTTCTGCGTATGAACTGACTAATAATAAGAATCTCAGGAACTAATAACAGTAGCCGACACACGGTTGCCACCAAAACCCGAGAACACCTAATACAACAGGGGAACATGCATGTTTTTCGAATTCGTATCGTCGCGCACTAAATTACGGCTTCTTTCGGTCATTGCAATTTTGCTAATGGGCCTGACCCGAGCAGCATCGGCACAAGAGTTAGTCATCACCGGAGTATTCGATGGACCGTTGACTGGCGGCACACCGAAGGCGATCGAGGTTTATGTTGTTAGCAACGTTGCCGATCTGAGTATTTTTGGAATCGGCGCGGCAAACAATGGCGGCGGCACCGACGGACAAGAATTTACGTTTCCGGCAGTGGGGGCTACGGCCGGCTCATACCTGTATATCGCCAGTGAGACACCGCAGTTCGAGGCATTCTTTGGGTTTGCACCGGACTATACGTCCGGCGCCGCGAGCATCAATGGCGATGATGCGATCGAACTTTTTAAGGGTGGTGTTGTGATTGATGTGTTCGGAGACATCAATGTCGATGGCAGTGGACAACCCTGGGAGTACCTGGATGGATGGGCATATCGGGTTGCCGGAACAGGACCCGATGGCAGCACCTTTGTGCTGGGTAACTGGACATTCAGCGGTCCGAACGCGATGGATGGTGAGACCAGCAACGACACGGCGGCCACGCCTTTCCCGCTGGGTAGTTATGGCGGTGGGGTTGTTGTTGAATCCGCCCCGATTGTTGCCAGCACCACGCCGAGCGACGGTGCCGGCGGCATTGCACTGGATGCCAACATCGACATCAATTTCAGCGAAGCGGTAACTACAACCGCAGATACATTTGCTGTCTCCTGTAGCGTCGGTGGCGACCGTACCTTCGCTGTTTCCGGTGGACCGCAGTCGTATACGTTAAACCCGGATTTAGATTTTTCTAACAGCGAAACCTGCACCGTGACCGTCGTCGCGGCGGAAGTGACCGACGTTGATAGCGACGATCCACCGGACACGATGGAAGTGGACTACGTCTTCAATTTTGATACCGCGAATCCGGCGGTTCCGGACACGATCGTTATCAACGAAATCATGCAGAACCCGAGGGCCGTGAGCGACGGCAACGGTGAGTGGTTTGAAGTGTTTAACACCACCACTGAAGACATCGATATTGATCTGTGGACGGTTACTGATAATGACAACGACAGTTTCGCCATTAATAACGGTGGTCCGCTCGTTGTACCCGCCGGTGGGTTCCTGTTGTTCAGCAACAATGCTGACATGAGCACGAATGGCGGTCTGCAAGTTGATTACGAATATTCCGGCATGTTCCTCAGCAACGGATCTGACGAAATCGTGCTGTTCGACAACGGCCTGACCGAAATTGATCGAGTCGAATGGGACAATGGTTCTACCTACCCCGATCCGAGCGGCGCATCTATGGCCCTGATCGATGCCAGTGCTGACAACAATGTTGGCTCAAACTGGTGTGAGGCGGCCAGCACCTACGGTGATGGCGATGCCGGCACGCCCGGGCAGGTCAATGACTGCGGCTTCCGTCCGGTCGTCAACGAGGTTGACTACGACCAGCCGGGATCTGATACCGGTGAGTTTGTCGAGATACTTAATCGCGGAACCGAGCCCGGTGATCTCTCCACTGTTGAATTGTTGCTCGTTAACGGCAACGGTGGTGCCCCTTACCAGACGATAGCCCTGCCAATAATGGAGTTGGCACCAGGCGAGCACTTTGTGGTCTGTGAAAATGCCACTACGGTCGCGGTTTGCGATCTGGTCGCAATTTCATCCATTCAAAATGGCGCACCAGATGCCGTTGCTCTTAGCATCGACGGTGTCGTTGTCGATACAGTGAGCTATGAAGGCGATGTCGCTGCACCGTATACCGAGGGTTCAGGGGCCGGTTTGTCCGACTCGGGTTCATCGAGCCAGGACTACAGAGGTATTTCCAGGCAGCCTAACGGGGCGGATTCAAACCGCAACAACGTGGATTTCGCCCGTGCGTGTATTACGCCCGGAGCTGCAAACACGACGATCGAGAGTGGCTGTACGATGACCGGCCCGGTACTTGAAATTTTCGAGATCCAGGGCAGCGGTGAATCGTCTCCGTACGATGGGCAGACGCTGGGCAGTAACGACAACGTCGTAACGGTCGTAGGCGTGGACGGATTTGCGATGCAAACACCGTCGGCCCGCAGCGATCTGGACGTCGACACGTCCGATGGTATCTACGTATTTGTAGGCGGCACTCCGGCGGTTTCGGTTGGTGACATTGTGGACGTGAGTGGTGAGGTACGTGAGTACTTCGGCTTCACCGAATTTGCTGTCGGCAGCACTGTCAATGTTACGGGGACCGGTGAGATTCCCGAAGCAGTGCAAATGAACGCGACTGTCCCATCTCCGGATCCAGCAGCGCCAAGCTGTGCAATAGAGTTCGAGTGCTACGAAGGCATGCTGGTCGAGATCATCGATGGCTCAGTCACTGGACCAAACCAGGGCTTTGGTAGCGACCCAATTGCCGAAGTGCACATAACCGCAGGCCCGCAGCGCACATTCCGCGAGCCCGGTATCGAGGCGCCGGGAATTGCTGGTTACCCGGTCTGGGATGGTAATCCCGAGGTATTCGAACTCGATCCCAACGCACTTGGGCTCGACAACGAAATCATTCCGGCAGGATCGTCATTCAGCGCTACCGGCATTATCGGTTTCGAGTTCGGCGGCTACGAGTTGTGGCCAAGCGAACTCAATGTGACCCCTGCACCGTTGCCTGCGGCCGTTCGACTCTCTGCCGCCGGTGAACTGACGGTCGGATCACTTAACATGTTCCGCTTGTTTGCGACCGAGAATAATTACGCGACACGGCTTACCAAGATCTCGGGATATATCAGGACGGTGTTGAACACGCCCGACATTCTTGCGGTGCAGGAAGTTGGAGGCCTTGCTGAGCTACAGGACCTGGCAGCGAAAATTGCGGCAGACGATCCGTCGATCAATTACACCGCGTACCTCGTGGAAGGTAATGACATTGGCGGTATCGATGTTGGCTTCCTGACCCGCGATGCAGTTCAGGTCGATACCGTAACGCAGCTCGGCGCGGACGAAACGTTCACCAATCCATCGACGGGTAACGAGGACATACTTCACGATCGTCCGCCTTTGTTGCTGGAAGGCAGTTTGACTATGCAATTCGGTAGCTACCCGATTGCGGTGATGGTTGTTCACAACCGTTCTCTCAACAGCATCGAAACCGTACGCGTGAGAGTGAAGCGGCTGCGACAGGCAGAGTCGATTGCGATGAAGGTACAGGCGCTTCAGGATGCAGATCCCAATGTCCGTCTTGTAGTGACCGGCGACTTTAACGCTTTCGAATTTACCGATGGCTACGTTGATGCCGTTGCTGTCATTAGCGGCAACTTCGATCCGACGCAAAACCTCGTGTGCTCAGAGGCTGTATGTTTGCCGGACCTGGTGGAACCGAACCTGAGTAATGAGGTTTTGAATTTGCCAGCGTCAAGTCGCTATTCGTTTATTTTCCGCGGCAACGCCCAAATACTCGACCACGGTTTGACCACGGCCAAGCTGAGTAGCGAAGTCAGAGATGCACAGTTCGGTCGCGGTAACTCGGATGCAGCTTCGATTCTGCTCAATGATGACGGCAGCGTGGATCCGAACAACCTGGCATTGCGATCATCGGATCATGATGGTGTGGTGATCTTTGTTGCTGCGGATGAAGATGCTGATGGTGTGCCGAATGACAACGATATGTGTCCGGGGACAATCTTGCCGGAGGGTATTCCGAGTGAGAGTCTGGGCGTGAATCGTTTTGCCGATATCGATGGTGACGGCATATTCGATACGACGTCGCCAAAAGGCAAAGGTCCGAAGAAATCCTATGACCTCGGCGCTACCGCTGGTTGTTCATGTGAACAGATCATCGAAGTTCAGGGCCTTGGTCAGGGCCACCGCAAATTTGGCTGTAGCATTGGCGCTATGAAGAACTGGGTTTCATTGATGGCTGATTAGTTCAGGCCTACAAGCTGCATAAGTATGGCGGTGATCCCGGAAGGGGTCACCGCCCTTTTGATTGCTGGCCCTTTACTGGATGATTTACAATCCTGATCACGTTATGACGAAATCTCTTAAATATCTCACTGTTGGAGTAATTTGTATGCTGTCCGGAGGATGCAACGGGCCTGCGGCAGAGCGTGACTTTGTCTGGGCGGTCAACGTCGGCGGCGGCGCGTACACAAGTACCGATGGGATCGAGTACAACGCCGAAGAATTCGTAAGCGGCGGCAAGATTGGCGAACTTGATGAAATACGCGGTTCGCAGGACCCGGCGCTCTACTATTCCTTCCGTGAAGGCGATATCCGTGTCGACAAGCCGATCGCGAATGGCGTATACGACATCATTCTGCACTTCGCGGAGCCCGCTGAGATCCAGCGCGGCGAACGCCTGTTCGACGTCTTTGTTAACGACCAGTCGGTGATTCGTAAGCTCGACGTGATGCTTTCGCGAGACGGCAAGATCAAGTCGGGGCTGACCGTGGCGGTGCCGAACATCGCGGTAACTGACGGACGCCTGCGCATCACCTTTGCTGCCGCAGCTCTTGAGCCGATTCTCAGTGCACTGGTGATCCGTGGCAAGGCGCAAAGTACCGACTCGTGGCAGCTCGTCTGGGGCGATGAGTTCGACTACGAAGGCCCGCCGGATCCGACGAAGTGGAATATCGAGGAGTGGGCGGCGCGCGTTGTTAATGACGAGGACCAGGCGTACACATCACGTGCCGAAAATGTGCGCGTGGAAAACGGTCATCTTATTATTGAGGCGCACAAGGAAGACTTTGATGACGCGCTTTATACCTCAGCGCGTATGCAATCTCAGGGCAAGGGCGACTTTCTCTATGGTCGCTTCGAGGTAAGAGCGAAGCTGCCACGCGGCATGGGCACCTGGCCGGCCATCTGGATGTTGCCGAGTGACCCGTTCACTTACGCGACGACCTGCGCCGACGATCCAAACTGGCAGGGAAGTGACGACTGCGATGCCTGGCCGAACTCCGGTGAAATGGACATCATGGAGCACGTGGGCTACCAGATGGGGCATGTTCACGGCACCGTTCACACGAAGGCCTACTACTGGGCAGTCTGGAAACAGAGGAAAGGCCGCGTCATCCTGGATGACGTCGATAAGGCGTTTCACGACTACGTGCTCGAATGGTCGCCTGAGCGAATCGATGTCTATGCAGATGATACGTTGTACTTCACCTATATGAACGAGGGTGCGGGCTGGGAAGCATGGCCATTTGACAAGCCGTTCCACCTCATCCTCAACGTTGCGGTGGGTGGTATGTGGGGGCGATCCGGCGGTGGCATTGACGACAGCGTTTTCCCGCAACAAATGCTCGTCGACTACGTGCGGGTCTTTGAGCGCTAGAGTTTGGCGACGCAAATCGGTCGGTTCCGGCACTAAGCATTGCCCCGACGACACAGACGTTGTCATTGGACGATCCGGAATGGGAGGAAGGAAAAGCGCCTAATGAAATCGGGCGAGCACGATACGGCCGAATCTCAATTACTAACGTGGATTATGCAAAAAGAAGTCATAATTTTTGGCGCAACCGGCGCCGTCGGCAGTGAGCTCTTGAGACTCTGTCTTGATGGCAACCGATACTCTCGGGTTCACGTTATTGCCCGGAGACCAACTTCTTTGACGCATGAAAAACTGCAATGGACAACGGCCGAGTTTGACGCGCTGGACAACCTGGAGCTTGTTTCCGGACTGGTAGACGGCGACGCATATTGCTGCCTTGGCACGACCATCAAAGCGGCTGGAAGCGAAGAGGCCTTTCGGCGGGTAGATTACGCTTATGTGCTAAACGCTGCTCGATTCGCAAAAAAATGTAGCGTGACACAGTTCAGCTTGGTGACGGCTATAGCTGCGAATCCAGAATCACGCATACTGTACAACCGCACCAAAGGAGAGGTTGAGGCAGCGCTTATCGAAGAGGGCTTCCCTACCCTGAATATATTTCGCCCAGCGCTCTTGAAAGGCAAGCGCGCTGAATTTCGACTCAAGGAAGAAATCGGCAATTGGCTAATGTTCTTGGTGACGCCTTTGTTTCATATTGGGTTGCAGCGGTACAAGCCCGTTGAGATATCCACACTGGCCCGCGCACTTTACGTCAGTGCTGATCGAAAAAATAAGACCATCTCACCTCGCATCTTCGAAAGTGATGAGATTCAGACCTACTAGCTGAAGCTGAGACGGAAGAATCCTGAAAGCTTTATTTGTTATTGCGAAGGTCGGAGACTGACGACTTAACAGGAATTCTGCACCGAGCGGACCGCTCTATAGCGTCAGCAGCCAGACGGTGACTTCCCAGAATGAGCATTATTCTCCAAGCTGATACTCCCCGAGGCGAACTATCAAGGTGTCACACGGTAGATGATTGATGATTCTCTCCGCAGTGTTGCCTATGACCATTTTCTTTATTCCCCAGCGCGACAGCGCGCCCATCACGAACACGCCCGCGCTCTTCTCACGCGTGAACGCGGGGAGGACCTCATGCGCCCGTCCTGGCAACAGGTGTGCGTTCTTAACGGCGATGTGGTTTTCTGTTGCCAATTTTTCCAGCGCTTCACGATGTTCATTTTTCATCCGCGTCTCGATCTCGTCGACGGATATTTTTTCAGCCCTCAATGCCCAGGTCACCGCAGCGCCCAGTTCAGCCATCACCTCGTACGTATGGGCGAGGTGAACTTCACCGCCGGTTGCGGCGGCGACGGCACTCGCGGAACCAACAATCTCTTTGTCCAGGGCGGCAGGTTTATCATGAGAATGCCCGGGGTCGACGGCGGCGATAATGACCGGATTAACCGGCATTTCATCGGCCTTTACGAACCACAGCGGGTAAGAACAGGTTCGCATGAGTTGCCAGTCTGTATCGACCAGGATGCTGCGCTCGGCGAAGCTGTGATATCGCGTTGCCTTGACGATCATCCTTGGTTTCAACTCATCGGCAATCTCCAGGATATGGTCGTCCAATGGACGCAACTGCAGTACCGATGTCTCAACGACAATGCCCGATGCGCGTATCGTATCGGCGTACTCCTCAACGATCTTCTCCTGTGCGCTTCGCACTTCGCGGCGAAGCGAATCCACCTCACTCGATATCGAGAATACTTTCGACATCAGGGAATTCTCGGGGTCGAAAAGCACGAGGTGAATATCGAACTCGAACGCCTTTGCGATCCATGCAGCTCGCTTGACCAGCCTGTCTGGCTCTGAGTCCAATTCAAGAATTGCGAGAATCAAGTTCCGTTCGCTCATGTTCGTCACCTGTATCTTCTGTATTGATAATTCGGCACGACAACTTCGTATTTAGGTTGCAGGAACACAACAAGGTCGGTCAGTTGTTTTACCGTCATGACGTCGTTGTAGACACGCATTTTTGATACACCACCCTCGGAAACCAACTCCTCGGGGTATCCGCTTGCGAGTTTGTGCGACGGATTGATGATTGCGGAGACCAGTTCACCGTAGGTCTTCACACGCGTGACGTCACCGCCCAGCACGACGTACGGTGGGTCGACATTCAGTATCTCGGGAAAAGTCTCGCCAGGAATTGAATGGCATTCGTGGCATTGCAGATCAATGAACTCCTGCCGCCCCGCTATTTGATCACCGTCTGGGAGGCGGAAACCCGCTGCAGACTCGGGTGTCCTGGTACAACCCGACGCCCCGGCAAAAAGTACAACCGCGAAAATCAAACCTAGGATTCTAAACATGGCTAATCCTCCGTAGAAGTTAGGAGCGCTAGCGCAATTTTTTTATAGCACACCAGGAGCATCAAGCCGATAAGGGATTTGCGCAAAAACCTTCGGTCTGTATCTAGAGTGCTCGCCGGAGCGAGTGTAGAGCTTAGTGGTAGCGGTGGGAAGAGCGCCGTCGCGTCTCAGTCCAACATCAAAGTGATGCGGGCGTTAAGTCCGGAGCTATCGCCCTGGAGAGCAGCACGATCCAGCGAAATGTGTCGATAGTTCATACTCAAGTGCGTGCTCCTGGTGAACCACCAATTGACCCCCAATGAATATATATCCATCTCACCACCTTCCAACGCCCCGTCGTTCAGATCGGTGTTCGAATACCTGAATGCGAGTTCAACGGCGCCCCACCCGCCCTGGCTTACCGGTCTGGCCACAGGAAGCGGATTGAAAGTGCCGCTGCGTTTGCGATAGTCGCGCATCTCGCCAGTCAATGCCCAGGTACCCGTGAGGTAATAGCCGCTTAGAAAGGGGTCACCCGACAGTGGCGCATCGACGTCCGTCCCGAGGTATTCGAAGCCAAGCATGTACGGCCCATTTCGCCAGTACGCTTCCAGGTTGACGGTCATCTGGTCGTCCGCCAGAAATGTGCCGGTATCGACGTAACGCGGTGCTTTGTTGAACTCCGGCTGTCGGCGAACACTAAGGTCCTGATTAATGTCCGAGTGCCGCAAGCCGAGCCCGACGTGAAACAGGTTACTGTCATTCTGCAAGAACTTCGGTGCCCATGTGACGCGCCCCACAAGCACATTCGGGGTGTCACTGAATGACTCGCCAGAGTCGATCCAATTGTTAAATGCTCCGACCGCCCAGCTAACGTTATCAGAGGCCGCTGCCCCGGAGAGTACGACGCCGTGGTTACGCGACGGCAGCAACGCGTCGATGAAGGCGGCTCGCTCCTGCATAGGCAGAAAGGTCAGGCCCATCTGTCGCTCTATAGAGATAGGCTCCTTTTGTTTGCCGACACTCAAAGTCAGGGCGGCAGAGAGTGGAATGTCCACGCGGTAGTCGCCAAAAGAAAATGAGTCGGTCGTCTCGGCATTGAATCCCTTATCGAACGTGTGGGTCATAGCAAACA
>JAACFM010000153.1 GCA_009937445.1 Gammaproteobacteria bacterium
TACAAAGCTTTACACCACGCTGGCGCTTGCCGGTACGATTCCATTCATTGCCAGCGCACTGTTACCGGTGCTGGGCCACTACTCGCTGCCGTACTTGGGTCCGTTGGATCAGCTCGTGGCCTCTTACGGACTCGCGATCGTCTGCTTCCTTGCCGGTGCTCACTGGGGCACCTATCTCTCCGGCCGCTCCGCCGGCTCGCTTAACCTGTTCGTTATCAGCAATGTCATATTCCTGGCCGTCTGGTTTGCGTACGTCGGCGCCGGTGTTAAAACGGCGATCGCCATGCAGATAGTCGCGTTCCTGATACTCTTGTTTATCGACCTGCGTCTAAGAACTGGTGACGTTATTTCGGCAAAGTATTTGCGCGCACGCACGGGGGCAACAATCATTGCTGTCGCGTCCCTGCTCGTTGTCATTGCGCGCGAATAGCGATTGCCGACCATGCTAGTCATTCTCGGCAACCGGTTATCAGATTATTTAGCACCGACTCGATCCATCACAGACCGACAGTTATGAGGCGAAGCTCGAAGCCGCGATGAGGGATCACGGCACAACGACCCGGCTGGACGCATCACATACCGCGCCTGATGATTCTCGCCACCAAGCCGTACTTATGTGGCTCGAATTACCGGCTCAAAATGAGTGACTATAAAAAGGGTCCATGGTGCGAAATTAAGGAATAGCATGTCGCTCAGCTGATAATTAGGAACAGGAGATTCTATAGCACCTTAGTCTGCGACGATTGCACACCGTGTGGAAAGCGGGAGTTGCACACCCGGGACCATCAGGACGTAAGTAATCTGCGGGCTGATATTTTCGGCCACATCTTTGGTTCGGCCTATTAGTTGTTGGAGCGCTCGCTCCCGATGCGTGAATATTGCGTGAGTTAGCTGTGCATCGTTATGCCTCGTCGACAGGCTCGGTTCGATTACCAGCTGCGTGGGTGGCCCGTATCCATGTGCACGAAGTCAGATGCTTCGTAGAACCCGACGCCACCGCGGTTCATGGCGAGTGCCGTGTCGCGCAAGGTGCTGGTCTTGACGCCTTCGAGACGAACGTCGATTGCCTTGCCTAGAACATGCTGGCTGTTCTTGGCGACTCCGCTGTTCTGGCTTCGGCCGCGAAGCATTTCGTTGGTTTTCGGCGAGCGATAAGCCGACACTATCTGGTAGGTGGCATCACTATTGAGAGCTCGTCTTACGTCGTAGATTAGATCGAGGAGATCCGGGTCCATTTGAGCCCTGTCACCGGTTCGGAAGTCGAACAGAAAATGATTGATTTCTTCGAGCGCCTCGGGAATGTAGGCGCCGTCCCGCGCATAGACAATGTCCAGTCGCTTGTTAGTATGGGTATGATAGAAAGACAGTTGTCGCTCGTCATTTACCAGGTTTCCCTGACTCACGCCGCCAAGAGATACAAGGAGCAGGCACAGCATGATCGAGGCAACATAGTGTGTGTTTCGTAGATTTTTCATAGTCATAAAAAATGGTTGGTCGCAAAGTGAGTTGGTTAATGCTTCGCCACAAATATGAAGGTTTTTCCGAAAAATTCAAGGCACCTTGCCACATGTCCAGAATATTCACCGTAATGCCCGTTTGTCTGATACTCATGCCATGGCAGGCATCGTTAGCGATCGAACAGGTCCCACCTGAGGTCATCCGCGCCGAGACGGTCGCCGACGGTTCCACCGTGTTACAAGACCCCGCTTACCAACGCCTGAGGTCAGCGCTGCAGCAGTACCGTGCGCTTGCGGCAGGTGGTGGCTGGCCCGAGGTGCCGGGCGGACCGACTATCCGACCCGCTTCCGATGATCCACGTCTCACGACATTAGCAAGGCGGCTGTCGATTTCGGGCGATCTCGCCGACCACCAGACCTGGGTCGAATCCTCGGGCTACGACACAGTGCTACAAACCGCTGTGCGCCGATTTCAGGCGCGCCACGGCTTGGAGGTTGACGGCCTGGTCGGACAAGCAACATTGCGAGCGCTTAACGTACCCGTCGAACAGCGCATCGACCAGATCCGCGTGAACCTCGAGCGGGCTCGCCGGCGATTCTACGCCGGGGCCGAGGATTTTATTCTGGTGAACATCGCGGGCTTCAAAGCATACGTCGTTCGCGATGGCAAAACCGTATGGACGACCAAAGTCATAGTCGGTGATCCAGAACACAAGACGCCAGTATTCAGCGCCGCATTAAGATACGTCGTGGTTAACCCGGAATGGACGGTACCGTACAAGATTGCGAGTGAAGAACTGCTGCCCGAAATCAAACAGGATCCCGACTTTTTCACCAAGGGAAATTATCAGTTGTTCGACGTCGATGGCGGCGTGGTTGATCCGATTAGCGTTGACTGGAACTCGATTCGAACCGGGGACTTCCCGTTCACGTTAGTGCAGCGTCCGTGCTCCGCGAATCAACTTGGTCGGATCAAGTTCATCTTTCCGAACGAATACTCGGTATACATGCACGATACGCCCGGAAAATTCTTGTTCACTAAAGCCAAACGCGCTTTCAGTCATGGTTGTATTCGGGTCGATGCGCCGCTTGGTCTGGCGGAAGCTGTCCTCGAGGGTGAGGGATGGTCGAGAGAGCAAATCGAATCCCAGATCGGGTCGGGCGAAACCAAGACTGTAATTCTTGCAGAGCCTTTGCCAGTTTTTATCTTCTACTGGACGGCTGAGGTTGATGACCAAGGGTTGATCAACTTTTACGACGATATTTACGAGCGAGACGCCACGGTCCTCGAATCTCTGGACAGATAGCGATAGGCTTGGTTCGAGCCGCCCCGGTCAGCAATCCGAAAAGCGCATGAGGGATTCTGCGGATTGAGGTGGCCACGGGACTCAGGTTCAATGACAGTCAGTCGCCTCGAGCGCTGCCATGGTCACTACATTAACTGCCCGAGACCTTACCAAGATTTACCGCACAGGTGAGGTTGAAGTCCACGCACTGAGAGGTGCAAATCTCGACCTGTACGAGGGTGAACTTGTCGTCATACTGGGCCCATCAGGGTCGGGCAAGTCGACGCTGCTGAACATCATCGGCGGGCTGGATACGCCAACGTCGGGGTCTGTCCGCTTTTGCGACCACCAGCTGACCGGTGCCGATGAATCGGAGCTGACCCGCTTCCGTCGCGATCACGGCGGCTTTGTCTTTCAGTTCTACAACTTGATTCCCAGTCTGACGGCCGAGGAAAACGTCGCTTTGGTCACCGAGATCGCAGAACGTCCACTTGCTCCGGCCAAGGCACTGGGCATTGTTGGTCTGGGCGAGCGTTTGAATCATTTCCCGGCGCAACTTTCCGGTGGCGAGCAGCAGCGCGTTGCGATCGCCCGTGCGATCGCCAAGCAGCCCGAAATCCTGCTGTGCGACGAGCCAACGGGCGCCCTTGATAGCGAAACCGGCATTTTGGTGCTTGAGGCTATCGACCAGGTCAATCGCGAACTCGGCACCACTACAGCCGTCATCACCCACAACACGGTCATCGGCTCGATGGCCGATCGGGTGCTGCACGTTGCCGACGATCTTCCTAATCATTTCGGCGTTCCTGACCAACATGATGAAACTGGCATTACAGGACTAACAATTGCGTACCGAAGATCCGAGAAATATAGTGCGTGAGATTTGCGTGAATCAGCTGTGCATTGTTATGCAATGCAGTGCAATCAGAGCAACGGACGCGCCAGTAACTCACTGATAAATACAGCCAGATATCGTACACCAACAAACTGAAAATCCGCGTGCTTCGCTAGTGAGTTCATTGTCGCATTGGGCCGGTCACTCGATTCCGTACGGTTCGATTGACTCGCTTCGCGATCTGATCCGCCTCTGGCCACCATTCTCACAGGTTCTTCCATAAAGACCGTCAGTAGACGCATAAGTTGTCGCAAACGACAGCTTATGACGATAACTCCCTTTAGTGCCTGCTGTCGCCAGATGCCGACAGTTCTGCCGGAACCTTTTCGAGTTCACACTCGTGTACGGGATGACAGTCACATTTTACTTGGGATAAACAACATGAAGCACACTACAAATTTCGCAGCACTGGGCGTCGCCCTGTTGCTGTCTTTGACACTATCAGCGTGCGGTGGATCCGACGGGTCAACCGACACCACGCCCCTGCCGTCATCAGCGACAGACAAGTCTGTCATCGGCACGATCACCGGGTTCGGTAGCATTTACGTCAACGGCGTCGAATACGATACAAACGGTGCCTCGTACGAAGTTGATGACTCATCGGCATCAGATGACAGCGCATTGGCTGTTGGCATGGTCGTGAAAGTGCAGGGCTCTGTTAATGCGGACGGTCGTACAGGCAGCGCCAACAGCGTTTCTTATGACGATGAAGTCGAGGGCATCGTGGAAGATCTTGCTGCCAATACAGATGACCCATCAGTCAAGACTTTTACCGTCATGAACACCGTTGTCCGAGTCGATCAAAGCAGCACGAACTTCGACGGTGAGGACGATGCTGATTTCAGCTTTGACACAAT
>JAACFM010000069.1 GCA_009937445.1 Gammaproteobacteria bacterium
ACGATATGAGTGCAGAAAACTACGGTAGATCCCACTAGAGAATTGGCATCAGGACGCCGACGATGCAATCGCCCCTATCAGGGGTTTTCTTCGCGCTATTTCCCGGAGTCCATCATGGTCATCTCAAAAAATATCGCCTCCGCCGGTCGGATCCGGAGGCGCAGGGTTCGTCGTGTCTCACAAGAACATCAATCTCTTCCCAAGGCCTCCCACTGGGTCGCAGCGATTGGTGTTGCATTTCTAATGCTACTGACCGCGCCAGCATTTTCTGATCCAGCCTCGTGTGCTGCCGATGGATCGACCGTGACTTGCAGCGGCGACCAGTCGGATGGCGTCTTGAGTGGCGATGATTTCCTCAGCCCACCGGTTACGACGCTGAACGTCCATTCGCTGGATACGGCGATCGCCCCGACTCTGCCAGACATTCGTGGCATCAATTTCTACAACGGCAGTGGGCAACACATAGCGATAAATACCGGCAATGCCGACGACATCATTGTGATCGATACGACCGCAGTCGGCCCTAATGCAATCGGTATTTCTGCCGTCAGCGTAGGCGTGTCGCCCTATCCGGCTTCGGATCCCTTCCTCGGTATCCCGTTGCCGGGAACACCAGGAGCCGGTGGTGGTGGCGTCACGGTCAATAACTTCGGTGATATTACGACCGGCGGCCCGATGTCACCCGGCATTTACGGATACAGCTACACGTCGGGTTACTCGCCTCTGGTCGCTCTTGAGCTCATAGCATTCCGAGCTCAGTATGCGATTAATGAAGCTGGCATCAGCTTCACAGTCAGTTCTGTCAGCGACGCCGACGGCAATGAGATTGGCGCTGATCAGGAAATTGCGGGGGACCTGCTCTATCTGTTACCCGATCCGGGATGTGATGTTGCAACAGATCCAAACTGCCGTATCGATCCCAATGATCGTGAGGACCTGCAAGGGTCTGGCGGCACATTCGTCATCAAAGCGGATGGCACCTTTTCATTCGATCCCGGGACCGATTTCACGGAGCTTGAAGTCGGCCAGACAGCCACGACGGCTGTCTCCTACGAAGTCACGGGCACACACGGTAGTGCCACGAAGCCTGGAATTGCGGCACAGCTTATCGCCAGCCTCACCATGACCGAGAGCGGTCTGGAGATTTCCTACCGCGCAGTCTTTGACGAGTATGGCGAAAGCATTCGACCGATGGTCGACGGTTCAGTCATGCCGGACCTCAAGCCCTTTATTGACGACCTCATTATCAAGACACTGACCGGTGGCGCCGGCAACAGCGTCGCCATAAATCATCTCGCCGGTGATATCGTCACGAACGGCATTTTTTCACACGGCATTTACGGATTGAGCCATGGTCTCAACGGTGGCCATGGCAGGAACGGCGGAGGATTCTGGACCTTCGGTTTGAAAGAGCCGACCCGGGGTGGTTCCGGACGACCGGGCGGCACAGTTTCTGTCACCGCAGATGGCAACATCACAACACTCCAAAGCCACAGCGCAGGCATCTTTGCACTGAGCCACGGCGGCAATGGTGGCACTGGCGGTGATGGTGGCACCTACTATGGTGGGCGTCAGGGCGGTAACGGCGGTGCGGCAGGCGCCATCGATATTTTCGGCACCGGGACAATCCTTACGGCTGGGGCCTTCTCGCCCGGCATCCTCGCTCTCAGTGAAGGCGGCGCCGGTGGTCTTGGAGGCGACGGCGGTGCCTTTGCCGGTGGCGCACTCGGTGGTTACGGCGGTATCGGCGCGACAGTCACAATCGATGGCAGCTGGAACGTGACAACCGAGGGCTTCGGGTCACACGGAATCTGGGGCAAGAGCCTCGGCGGCACCGCGGGTCAGGGCGGCAGTGGCGGCTGGCTGTGGGGCGCAGCGGCTGACGGTGGTGAGGGTGCCGTGGGTGGCACGGTCGATATCACCAGCAACGGCGAGGTTACGACCTTTGGCCAAGAGGCATTCGGTCTCTACGGACTTAGCGTTGGCGGCTTCGGCGGTAGTGGCGGTGTTGGCGACAGCATCTTTGTGTCCCGCGGCGGCGATGGCAGCAGTGCCGGCAGTGGCGGCAATGTCAATATCTACAACCTGGATGACGGCATAGTCACGACACATGGCCAGGCCTCTCACGCAGTCGTCGGTCAAAGCATCGGCGGCGGTGGCGGCTCCGGTGGTGCTGCAGGAGGCCTCATCGTCGGTCTTGGTGGGGGTGGCGGCTCCGGCGGCAACGGCGGTGAAGTGCTCATCGATAACAAGGGCGAGATCGAGACCTGGGGTCTCAACTCGCGCGGCGTCTTCGCCCAGAGCATCGGCGGCGGCGGTGGTGATGGTGGATTTGGCGGCGGCATTGTCGGCGTCGGCGGAAGCGCTAGTGGCGGGAGCTTCGGCGGATCTGTCACGATTGAAAACGAAAACCAAATTCTGACGCATAACGCGCTGTCCGATGGCGTGTATGGTCAAAGCGTCGGCGGCGGCGGTGGCACGGGCGGATCGGCGGCCGGATTTGTCGGCGTAGGTGGTAGCGGCAGCGGTGGCGGTGACGGCGGCGACGTCTTCGTTGACAACGAAGGCCTTATCCAGACAGAGGGTTATTACTCACGCGGCGTCGTCGCACAAAGTGTCGGCGGTGGTGGTGGCGACGGTGGCGACAGTGGCGGACTCGTTGGCATCGGTGGCAGCGCGGGTATGGGCAGCAGCGGTGGCACGATCACTGTCCAGAACGCCGGCGAGATTGCCACGCTTGGCATTATATCGGACGCTGTCTTTGCGCAGAGCGTCGGCGGTGGTGGCGGCTCGGGCGGCGTATCCGGCGGGCTCGTTGCGATCGGCGGTGACGGCGGCGGCGGCGGCCATGGCGGCGAAGTCGACGTCGAGAACGAGGGCTTGATTTCCACGGACGGTTTTCTCTCGCGCGGCGTATTTGCTCAGAGTGTTGGTGGCGGCGGCGGTAGCGGCGCCGCATCGGGCGGTTTGTTTGCATCCCTTGGAGGTTCGGGTGCTACTGCCGGCGATGGCGACAATGTCAACGTCATGAATACCGGCGGCATCGGCACCAGTGGACTGCTTTCGCAAGGCATCTTCGCGCAAAGCGTCGGCGGTGGTGGCGGCAGCGGTGGAGCAACCGGTGCCTGGGTTGCGTCGTTGGGCGGATCGGGCGGCTCCGGTGGAGTCGGCGGTAACGTACTGGTCGAAAACCTTGGCACTATCATCACTGATGGAATTGCGTCACAGGCCATCCTGGCGCAAAGCGTCGGTGGCGGCGGCGGATCCGGTGGCGGATCCGGCGGATTCTTCGCAGCGATTGGCGGAGATGCTGCCGACGGCAGCAAAGGCGGTGAGGTAAAGGTACTCAATAGCGGCACGCTGACAACGAATACCGACTACTCGATCGGGTTGCTCGCGCAAAGCATTGGCGGCGGCGGTGGCAATGGCGCTGGTTCCGGTGCCTGGTTCGCGTCGCTCGGCGGTAGCGGCGGCAGCGGCGGAAAAGGCGGACTGGTCGACGTCACGAATGACGGTTTGATCACGACGACCGGCAGCCTGTCGCACAGTATTTTTGCACAGAGTATCGGTGGTGGTGGCGGATCCGGCGGCGGATCCGGTGGAGTTTGGGTCGCAATCGGCGGCGATGGCGGTGGCGGTAACGACGGTGGCAACGTCCTCGTCACGAATAATGGCCAGCTCGAAACGCTTGGTCTCGGCGCCCGCGGCATTCACGCTCAGAGTATCGGTGGCGGTGGCGGTAGCGGTGCTGGTGCCGGTGCGCTGAATATTGCCATTGGTGGCGATGGCGACAGCGGGGGTATCGGCGGCAATATCAGCATAATCAATACTGGCGAAATCCTGACCAGCAGCCATTTGGCACAAGGCGTTTTTGCCCAGAGTGTCGGTGGCAGCGGCGGTGACGGCGGTTATACGGGCTCGATGTTCCTGACAATTGGCGGTGACGGTGGTGCCGGTAATAACGGCGGCCTCATCGACGTCCTGAACGACGGCCTGATCACGACGCTCGGTCACAATTCCGCCGGTGTCTTTGCGCAGAGTATCGGCGGTGGTGGTGGCAATGGCGGGAATGCGACAAGCGTTCAGATTGCCGGACCATTCTCGCTGACAATCGCTGTCGGTGGTGCTGGCGGTGAAGGCGGTGATGGCGGCGCAGTGTCGGTTGAGAATGATGGCAGTATTTTCACGGAAGGCGTTAACAGCGACGGCGTATTCGTACAGAGCGTTGGCGGCAGTGGTGGCTCCGGTGGTAGCGCTACAACCGCATCCCTCGTCTTCCCCGTCGAGATAGAGGGCGTCGAGATTCCGGCGATTTCGGCCAATGTGGCAATCGGTGGCAGGGGCGCTGATGGCGGTGCTGCGGGTACTGTTTATGTCGACAATTTCGGCGAGATCGTGACCACAGACTTCCTGTCAAATGGCATTTTCGCGCAGAGTGTCGGTGGCAGCGGCGGCAAGGGCGGCAATGCGACCAACATCCAGATTGCCTTTGATGCTCTTTTCACAGCGTCGGTCGCGATCGGTGGCGAAGGCGGTAATGGCGGCATCGGCGATACGGTTACGATCGACAACTCCGGCCTGATATACACGCAAGGCGCGTTCGCTAATGGCGTATTCGCACAAAGCGTCGGCGGCGGTGGCGGCACGGGTGGTAATGCAACGACGATTAAACTTGCGCTCACCCCTCCGCCAACAGCACCGACGGACTTTATCCCTACACCGAGTGGTTCGTTTGACCTCGCGATTGGAGGTAATGGCGGCAGCGGTGGCATTGGCGGTGAAATTAACGTCACAAACAATGGCACGATTATCACCGATGGCCATTTCTCGACAGGTGTGATGGCACAAAGCGTCGGTGGCAGCGGCGGCTCTGGTGGTGATGCCAGAGTTATTTCTGTCGAACTCACTGCCGACCCGCTGGACTTTCTCCCGCTGCTCGACCTTATGAATTTCGATACGACGCTTGTGTTTGGTGGAGACGGCGGTGATGGCGGCCAGGGTGGTGATGTCGATGTGGCGAATACCAGCGACATCGCAACGAGCGGTGCTTTCTCGCACGGCATCGTCGCGCAAAGCATAGGTGGCAATGGCGGATCAGGCGGCAGCGCGATGACATTTGAGTTCTCCAACGCCGATGTCGTTCCAGAGATACCGGTTCTCGACGACATCTCAGATCTCACGTCGATCGAGATGACGCTGCAAGGAGGTGGCGGAGCTGGCGGCGATGGTGGCGATATTTTGCTCAACAGCAACGGCAACATCTGGACCGCAGGCGATTTCGCAATGGGCGTTGTCGCGCAAAGCGTTGCGGGCGGTGGTGGACTGGCTGGTTTCTATAACCCGCACGGCATTACGAATAATGAAATCGTGAATGCGTTGTTCAATACATTCGTCGATACTGATGCTGGTCTGAGTTTTGCCGGTAGCGTTGGTGGCGCCGGCACGGCGGGCGACATCATTGTCAATCATACCGGCAACATCCAGACGCTCGGCGATGGTGCTCACGGGTTGTTCGCACAAAGTGCTGCCGGAACCGGAGCTGCCGGAAATATCGACATCACGCTGGACGGCAATATCTACACATCTGGCGATCACGCATACGGCATATTTGCACAAAGCGGCGGGCCTGGTGGCAATGGTGATATCACGTTGACGCTCAACGAAGGTGTCGTCATGGGCGGTTATGGAATGGGCGCTGGCTTGTTCATCGGAGCAGGCCACGAGAACTCGATCTGGAACGATGGCCTGATTACTTCTGCACCGGGAATCCACGGCAACGCGATTATTGCAAGCGGTGGAAATGACTTCGTTGAAAACTACGGCACGGTCACCGGTTCCGTTCATCTCGGTCTCGGCTCGAACGCCTTCGTCAACTACGGCCTGGTCAATGCTGGCATGAACATGAATGTTGGCCTCGGTAACCTGCTGTTGAATGAAGGTGATTTCGCACCAGGCGGAGTCATGAACGTATTCACCAGTAACGTTGGTGGCGATTTCACGCAGAGTGCAGCAGGCACATTGTGGTTCGACCTGGTCTTCGATTTCGGACTGGACGAGTGGGACTATCTGACAGTCGATGGCGTTTCCAGCCTGAACGGAACGCTTGGACTAGTGCCGCTCGACACCGGAAGCATCATGCCGGGTGAGTGGGAAGCCGTGCTTGTCTCAAGCGCAGGTGGTATTTCTGAATACGGACTGACTCTCGATGCGCCAGAGTCAGTTGTAGTCAACTACTCGTTGATGGCTGCAGGCGAAACAGACTATTCATTGCATTACGATGTCGATTTCGCGCCATCAGGCCTGACCAATAATCAGGCGGCGATGGGAGAGCATTTCAATGCCATCCAGCTCGCTGGTGGCACAGAGATGATGAAACCACTCACGGCATCCATGGTTGCGCAGACGGAAATCGCTTCGCTGGCAGCAGCCTACGACATGCTGAGTCCGCATATTTACGCGGCTAATCAAATAGGTCGTTTGTTCTCAAGCCTGGATTTCGAACAGGCCATGCACAGTTGCAGTGTTCGCGAAGGTGACTTGAGATTTTCCCGTGAAGGTAATTGCTCTTGGATACGGGTATCCGATCGGGAGGTTGATTATGAGGCCTCAGGCGGTGGCGTAGCGGCGAGTGATTACCGTTCGATTGCGAATATGGGCGTACAGCGGGCACTCAGTGAACATTGGCACGGCGGCCTTGCATTCGGGGTCGAAAAATCCGATTACACGGTTCCCCTTGTCGCCGAGCGTGACGGTACGCAAGTACAGGCAGGCGGCATTCTCAAAGGTCGTTACGGCCACAATGCGCTGAACTTTTCGATGCTGCTGGGTGACGGCGACTACGACACCTGGCGGTCATCCGAACTTTCTAGTGACAGCCAGCATATTCTCAGTGAACGCCATATTCGCACTTACGCGGCACATGCCGGATATGGCTACAGCTTCGAAGGCGAAAGCTGGTACGTGCAACCGGGTATTGATCTTGGCTGGACGGATGTGAGAGGCGACTCGCTAGCGGAACGCGTTGGAGGCCCGACTGCGTTGACTATCCTCGGCACCGATGATGAGTTCCTGACATCACGGATTGATTTGCGCATTGGCGGTGAATTCTCCGGTGGCAATCAGATGCTGTATCGCCCCTTCATACTGACCTCCTATACGCATGTTCTTTCTGGCACGGCCAGCGGGATCAGCGCAAGGCTGGCCGGCGCGCCCGAGAGTGTTCCGTATTTCGTGCAAGTACTCGAAGTCGATGACAATTACACGAGACTGTCCGTCGGCATGGATCTTCTTGCACGGGAAAACTGGGCGTTTAGTTTTGCTTACGACCGACAATTTGCCGACAGCTGGGATGCACATTCGTTCTTCGCGAAGATAATGTTTGGATTCTAGTTGTATCTGACCCGGCGCCCCTGCGGTTAAGAACGCAGGGGCGTTTTTTTGCCTGATGGGCGTTGAAATATCAACCGCAAGTTCCGCGACTAGGGTACATTCCTTACTGCACCGCATTCAGGAGGCGAGATGAAATACCGGCATTTGGGCAAAGCAGGATTACAAGTCAGCGAATTATCGTTTGGTTCGTGGGTCACCTTTCATAATCAGGCTGGAATCGATTCTACGGTCGAAATGATGTCTGCGGCGTACGATGCCGGCGTCAACTTTTTTGATAATGCGGAGACCTATGCGGCTGGCAAGTCGGAAGAGGTCATGGGTGCGGCCCTCAAGAAGCTCGGTTGGCGCCGCGGCAGTTATCTCATCTCGACCAAACTGTTTTGGGGGCTAAATGCGGGCCCGAATGAGCAGAATACGCTCAATCGAAAATACCTGATTGAGGCTATCGACGGTTCATTGAAACGTCTGGATACAGACTACGTCGACCTGCTGTTTTGCCATCGTGCCGACCCGACGACACCGATAGAGGAAACCGTTTGGGCGATGCACAACATTATCGAGCGTGGCAAAGCCCTGTACTGGGGGACGTCGGAATGGGAAGCCGGGGATATAGTGTCTGCGGTCGAGATTGCGGAACGACATCACCTGCACAAGCCTGTCGTGGAACAGCCTGTATACAACCTGTTCGAGCAGCATCGAATGGGTCCGGCTTATAAACCCGTGTATGAGGATCATCGTCTCGGTTCGACAACCTGGAGCCCGTTGGCGTCCGGTTTGCTGACGGGTAAGTACCAGGGAGGCATACCGAGTGACAGTCGTGGTGCTCTCGAGGGTTTCGACTGGCTGCAGGATCAGCTCACCGACGAGGATAGCCTGGCGAAAGTCGCAGCACTGGAACCGCTTGCCGCTGACATGGGTGCTTCGCTCGCGCAGTTTTCGCTGGCGTGGTGTCTGCAGAACCCCTATGTCAGTACTGTGATGACCGGTGCCAGTCGCGTGGAGCAGGTGCACGAAAATATGAAGGCTATGGAGTTCGTCGATAAGTTTACGCCGGACATCATGGCTGAGATTGAGCAAATATTTTCGTAGTTGGATACCGCTGCCTGGAGCGTCTCTTCGACATGCGCGAACCGACACTGATGCACATCAATACCGGGCGGACGAGATATCGTTCGCAGATACCTGGCATCTTCCTGGTGACCGTCTTGTTGGCATCTTGTGGCAAGCCTTCGGGCGAGGTGAGCGCCGCTTCTCCTGACGATACGAATGCCACGGTCATCGCTATTTCGCGCGATTCCTATCGTGACAAACTGTATGGATTCTGGCTTGGCCAATGCATTGCGAACTGGACAGGGCTGGTCACAGAAATGGATAAGATCGGTGGTGAAGGCCCCCACGGCGAATTCTACACTCGCGAGAACTGGGGAAAGCCTGACCAGCCGAACATATGGTCGGAGGGCTCGCCAAGCGACCTGTCTGAAAATATCGACTGGGTTCTGGAAGAAGAGGGTGGAATCTGGGGAGCTGATGACGACACCGATATTGAGTACATCTATCAGTCCCTGCTGCTTAAGCATCAGACCAGCGTACTGAGCGGCGAACAGATCCGCGATGGCTGGATGCGCCACATTTTTTCAGATGAGAACACTCCGTTTACGAACGCAAACGGTGAAAAAGAAAACTTTCTGTGGGTATCCAATCAACGAGCACACGATCTGATGCGGGTTGACGGGATGCTGCCACCTGCGACCAGTGATCCGGTCAATAATGCCGAATACGAAATGATAGACGCTCAGCTAACCACTGAAATATTCGGCCTGTTTGCACCGACCCGAACGGACGTTGCGTTGCAGATGGCGCACCTGCCCATTCGCACGACCGCACGCGAAAACGCAGCATGGGCATCTGAGTTTTACGTGGCGATGTATTCATTGGCGTCCGCTGTCGATGCCGAATTAGCGATGAGCGATCAAATCCGCTGGATGGCGAATGAGGCGCGCACTCATCTGCCGGATGATTCCTATACGGCAAGAATGTTCGACTTCGTGAAGGGGCAATATGAAGCGGGTAGCACGTGGGAGGAGGCCAGAGATGCTGTCTACGTGCGCTACCAGGTTGAACAGCAGGATGGTTACGACATGAGCTCCAGAGACATGTATTGCAATGGATGCTTTGCATCGGGAATCAACTTTGCTGCAAGTATCGTCAGCCTGCTTTACGGTGAGGGTGACTACAAGGAAACCGTAAAGATAGCTGTCTTGACAGGATGGGACTCGGACAATCCGGCGGCGACCTGGGGTGGCTTGCTGGGGTTCATGCACGGCAAGGATGGCATCGAGCAGGCGTTTGGCAGACCCCTTGCGGGCCGCTTCAATATCCATCGCACCCGGGGAAACTTCCCGAATGACGGGATCGACACGTTTGACGCGATGGCTGAAAACGGACTGCTGGTTGTCGACAGGGTTGTGCAGGAAGAAATGGGCGGCGTTGTCGATCTTGCCAACGATCAATGGCTGATTCCGGATGTGGAACGATGAAGATAACAAAAACAGCAGAGCAGTTCGCGGCAGATGGCTACGTCGTCATTGAGGATTTCTTCGCAGATGAGTTAATGACTCATCTCGATAGCGTGATCCGAAATCACTACGGTGATGATCCAGACTTCTTGCATGACGATGCGTTTCTCGAGAAATCGAAAACCGATGTTATTCCGTGGTTTCCGCAGCGCGAGGGTATTCACGATTTCGATACAATCGAGAATGATCAACGCTTGCAGGCGCTCAGCGAAGCGATTTTGGGCCCTGATTGGTACACGCAGTATTGCATGGTGATGTATTCCAAACAGGGTACGTCAGGACAGGCCTGGCACCAGGACTGCCCACCAGATGACCCGTTGCAGCACAATATGAATCGTTTGGTCTATACGAGCGACATAACGGATGAAACAGGCGGTCAGACTGTTGTGGTTCCCGGTTCTCACAAGCGTGGTGTCCTGACAGCGGGAGACCCAATCGGCGAATTTGACGATCAGGTTGTGCTGCGACCCAAAAAAGGAACGCTGGTGTTATTGCACGGGCACACCTGGCATCGTGTCCTGCCCATCAAAGGCGCATACCGGTGCTCAACAAATTACCGTTCGGCGCCGAATGGAACGCCTGACGGTATTACCGACGTCTGCGTTTATCGCAATATGCGATATCAGTTTTCAACATCGAAGGTCGTCGAAGACAGGACTATACGGTACCCCGACGTGCCTCAAGCTGCATCCTGATTTCGTGGGCCTTTTCTTCTGTAATTGTGTACGACGCCACTGCCCAGATCGCAATTGCCGAGGCAAAGAACGGCACGAATATATCGAAGATACGCATCAGGAAAAGGGTGTCTGCTGACTGGGCGGTGCCCAATGCGACATCGAAACCGGTTGCGTTTAGCAGGAATCCGCCACCCGCCAAAGCTGCGGCCATGCCAAGTTTTACAACCCACCAGAAGATCGACCCGTACATGCCCTCGCGGCGTTCATTCGTATTGAGTTCGTCGGCATCCACAACATCAGCCACCATCGCGGGCATTAGCGTGAACAGGCCGCCAAAACCGAAGGCGATGAGGGGCGCCGGTAGCAACAGCATCCAGGGTGTTTCAGGGTTGTAGCAAAACCACTTGAGCAAATAGCCAAACATGGAAATACCGGTCGTGACGTAAAATGCACGTCGCTTGCCATACTTCGGGCACAACCAGGTTATCAAGGCGATTATGAAGAAGGTCGAGAAACCGCCGAGCGCTCCGGCATGTCCGGCCCACACTGCGCCCTGGTCGGTATCACCGCCAAATACGTAGTAAATAATGACGTAGGTCTGGAATGCGGCGATCAGCATGAAGCCATTGAATACCAGGAAGGTTGCGGCGCAGAGCTTCAGGAATGGCTTGAATTTGAGTGATGTTGCGAAACCGGCGAAGAACTCTCTGATGGCCCGCATCATCACGCTGCCGGCGCTTTCAGGTTCCGTACCGTTCTGTTGAGCCTCTGTGGCGGCAATAGCGACAAATCGTTCACGCAGGAATATCGCGGGAAGTACGCCAATGACAACCACACTCAATGCAATTGCTATCGACAAGCCGGCAGCACCCTCGACCATATTGTCGAACAGCAATTTACTGTTCATTATTGCGAGGAAGTAGGGCCCGATCACATAGGCAAGCTGACCGATGAAGTTCTGTACGCCCATCAGGCGTGTACGTTCATGGTAGTCCGGCGTCAGTTCGTAGCCTAATGCGACCCACGGCGTGGCGAACATTGTGTAGGCGAGGTAGAAAATTATCGACCCGCTCAGGAACCACCAAAAGTAAAAGGCTTCACTCATTCCGGCTGGCAATTGCCATAGCATCGCGAAGACAATAGCGACGGCAATTGCGCCACAAAAAATGTATGGCCGTCGTCGACCCCAGCGCGTTCTGGTGTTATCCGAGATATACCCCATCAGTGGGTCGGTCAGGGCATCGGTTAAGCGTGGGAGAGCACCGAGCAATCCCACTAGCGCAGGATTCATACCAAGGCCAAGGTTGAGGACAATGACCATTCCGCCCATTGCATAAGCAAGGATGTTATTGACGAATGCACCGGCGCCGAAAATAACTTTTTGAATAAACGGGATCCGGTCTTCGGGTGCTGTCTCGAAATGCTCTGAGTGACTCATGTTGCTCGTTCCCCAACCTTTTATAATAAGGCGTAATTCTTATTCCCGGCATACTCCATCAAATTGACAGCGCTGTCAAACGTTGCTAAAAAGCGATATCATCGAATTGCTGGCATAGCGCGACCAATACCATCGCCGCGGATCTTCGTCCGCTTTTCTTTAAGCCATATTTTCGTGACCGCGCTGTGTGGCTCACTGATGACGAAATAAAGTATGAATATCCCGGAAATAATAGAACAACGAGTGGCAGCATTGCTTGCAAGCATGACTCTGTCCGAAAAAATCGGACAGATGAGTCAAGTCAATGCCAGTGAGGGTTATGCGCCTGACTACCTTGCTGACGGGCTGCGCGAGGGGCGAATCGGATCTGTTCTAAACGTCGTGGATGTGAGTATCGTCAACGAATTGCAGCGAATTGCGGTTGAGGAAAGCCGGCTCGGGATTCCGCTAATGGTCGGGCGTGACGTTATTCATGGTTTCAAGACCATCATGCCCATACCGCTTGGCCAAGCTGCAACCTGGAATCCTGCCGTTGTGAAACAAGGCGCACGTATCGCGGCTCTGGAGGCAGCGACGTGTGGAGTCAACTGGACATTCGCTCCAATGATTGATATTTCACGCGACGCCCGATGGGGGCGTATTGCTGAGAGTCTTGGCGAATGCGTATTGCTAAGCAGTGAGTTGGCTGTGGCGATGGTGGAAGGGTTTCAAGGCGACGACATGGCAGCGAGAGGGTCTATCGCGGCCTGTGCAAAGCACTTCGCGGGCTATGGGGCTGTTGAAAGCGGCCGGGACTACGCGACCACCAATATTCCGGAAACAAAACTCCGCAACGTTTACCTGCGGCCCTTCAAGGCTGCCGTCGATGCCGGCGTTTCGACGCTGATGACGTCGTTTTCTGACCTAAACGGCATACCCGCAACTGCAAATGAGTTCCTGCTTCGGCAGGTACTGCGCGATGAGTGGAGCTACGACGGCTTCGTCGTGAGTGACTGGGATTCGATTCGGCAGCTGCAGGTTCATGGACTGACCGAAAACGACAAGGAATCAGCCTTCGAGGCGGTATCCGCTGGTGTCGACATGGAAATGGCGGGTGACGCTTTCAGTCATCACCTCGATTCGTTGATAGAGGAAGGCCGCGTCAGTATCGAACGCATTGATAATGCAGTCGCCAATATTCTGCGTGCGAAGTTTCGTCTGGGTCTTTTTGAAGACCCCTACACGAACCCGGAAGTCCTGCCGCCGATCGCTAGCGAAGACGCGCTGCAAACGGCCAAACAGGCTGCGCTCGAAAGCGTCGTGATGCTGAAGAACGATCACGCCGTATTGCCATTGTCAGCTGAATCTCTGCAAACGGTCGCCCTTATCGGACCATTGGCAGACGCGCCATACCAGCAACTGGGAACATGGATCTTTGACGGGGACGTAGAGCTGAGTATCACGCCTATGCACGCGATTCACAGTCTTGTTGGTCATGATCTGGATGTTCGTTATTTGCGAGCGATGGAGAATTCGCGAAGCAAAGCAAGCGACTCTTTTGATGAGGCGGTGGAGATTGCGCAGAGCTCCGACGTGACAGTTCTATTTCTTGGTGAAGAGTCCATTCTTTCCGGGGAGGCGCATTCGCGCGCTGACATTAGCCTGCCCGGCGATCAGGCAGAGCTGGTTCGCCGCATCAGGGAAACCGGGAAACCGGTTATCGCCGTGATTCTGGCTGGACGTCCTTTGACGTTGACAAATATTGTCGATCACGTGGATGCAATTTTATTCGCGTGGCACCCGGGAACCATGGGCGGCCCAGCTATCGCCGATATCCTGTTCGGGTTGGAGTCACCCTCAGGCAAGTTACCGGCAACATTCCCACGCGTCGTCGGCCAGATACCGATCTACTACAGTCAAAAGAACTCTGGCAAACCGGCTTCCTGGGACACTATTGCTCACATCGATGAGATCGATACGCGTGCTCCGCAAACGTCATTGGGAATGAGTGCGTTTCATCTGGACACTCACTTCACACCGTTGTTCGCTTTTGGGCACGGGTTGTCCTATGCCGCTTTCGAGTACCACCGGATTTGGACAAGTAGCAATGAGATTGCGTTGGGCGACAGCATTACGATTAGTACAGAGCTTACGAATCAGAGCGATGTTGCCGCTGATGAAGTCGTGCAGCTCTATGTTCGCGATCTGGTGGCAAGCATTACAAGGCCGGTAAAAGAGCTCAAAGGATTTCGGCGTGTGCATCTGAAACCGGGCGAAACTCTAACGGTTGAATTTTTGCTGCATACTGACGACCTTGCGTTCTTCGGGCGCGATATGCGAATTACAACAGAGCCCGGCGAGTTTCATGCCTGGATAGGTGGTAGTTCCGAAACCCAGTTGCGAGCAGAGTTCCGGATTGTTCCCAACAACTGACAACGAGGGCGATCAATGCAAGCCAATACGCGATATACCGTGACAGTCGCAATGATCGTCGCGCTGGGCGGGTTCCTGATGGGATTCGATGCTTCGGTAATTTCCGGCGTAATTGGATTTATTGAAGTCGAATTCGAACTGACCAAGATTCAGCTTGGCTGGTCAGTGGCGTCGCTGACGCTAACGGCGACGTTCGCAATGATGGCGGCGGGACCGCTCAGTGACCGAATAGGCCGTCGTCCGGTGCTCATGATAGCGGCCGCTTTGTTCGCTATCTCAGCGGTCGCGTCAGCGCTGGCGCCAAGCTTTCTGATTCTCGTTGTTGCTCGCATGATCGGTGGATTCGGTGTCGGTGCCGCATTGATCATTGCGCCGATGTATATTGCGGAGATGGCTCCGGCCGAACTCCGCGGGCGAATGGTTTCATTTAACCAACTCAATATCGTCCTCGGAATATCGGTAGCGTTTTTTACAAACTACCTGATCTTGTCCCTCGGTAATTCGGATGTCGCGTGGAGCGAATCGTTGCGATTCGACGAGTGGGGCTGGCGCTGGATGCTCGGTGTCGAGACTGCGCCCGCGGTAATTTACTTCATTGCGTTGTTCGCGGTCCCTGAAAGTCCTCGCTGGCTTGCGATGCATGGCAAGAGTGCTGAAGCTCTGGAAATTTTGGAGAAAGTCAGCACGCCGGAACAGGCGAGGGCGGACCTGCAGCTTGTCGAAGACAGCCTTGCGGACGATTCACAGGCCAGAAAAAGCTCTTTCAAGCAGCTATTTCATCCGACCATGAAGCTCGTGCTGACGATCGGATTGGCGGTCGCGATTTTGCAGCAGATCACCGGTATCAATTCGGTGTTTTTCTATGCGCCGATGATCTTCGAGCAGTCCGGGATCGGAACCGACGCGTCGTTCATGCAAGCGATACTCGTTGGCATAGTGAATCTTGTTTTTACCGTTATTGCTATGGTGCTAATTGACAAAGTGGGTCGACGCCCGCTGCTGCTGGCTGGATTGGCTGGCATCACTATTTGCATGCTGACACTTTCCTACGGGTTTGGATCGGCAAGATACCAATTGGGCCAGGACTCGATTGCAGAACTACCTATAGAAATCGAACGCTCGCTGCTCGCTCCGCTCTCCGGCGTAGAATTCGCAAGTGATGTGGAGTTCCGATCCGCTGTTACTGAGGCCATCGGCAAGTCGCAATACCAGCAGTTCGAGTCGCAACTGGTTAGTTCGGCGATCGATATGAATCCGGTACTGATTTTGTTCGGCATCCTGGGATTTGTCGCGAGCTTCGCGGTATCCCTCGGCCCCGTTATGTGGGTTTTGTTTTCCGAACTCTTTCCGAATCAACTTCGCGGCCTCGCTATTTCTTTCGTTGGCCTGGTGAATTCCGCAATTAGTTTCGGCGTTCAACTTGTCTTCCCATGGGAACTCGAAAAATTAGGTAACTCAATGACATTTCTGATCTACGGAATATTTGCGCTTGTCGGCCTTGTTTTCATCCTGCGTAAATTGCCGGAGACGAAAGGTCGCTCACTCGAAGAGCTTCAAGAAATTTTGGTGAAAGAATGATTATGAAACAACTCACCGCTTTGTTGAGTGTTTTCATTCTGTTGGCAGCTTGTTCACCAACGAACAGTGACTCGTCAAATCCGCCGGCAGATGACGGATATGCACAATTGTCGAGCGACCTCCTGGCAGGCGAGACCATGGCGATTGCCTACTCGGGTTTCCGCGAAGGGCAGCATCCGGATCGAGGCAATGCTGCGGTGAATCCCAGTGATGCCGAGATACTTGAGGATCTCGAGATTTTGGTCGCGAATGGATTTCATTTGATTCGCCTCTACGATGCGGGTGAAAATTCCCATGCTGCTCTGAAGATCATTCGCCAACATGAACTGCCGATAAAGGTGTTATTGGGCATGTGGCTCGAAGCGGAATTTAGCAATCACGAGGGATGTGCGTGGCTGGATGAACCGATTCCCGACGAAGAGCTGGTCGAGAATACCGGGCGTAATGTGGCTGAGGTGCAACGTGGCATCGAACTGGCACGTCAGTTTGACGACATCGTGGTTGCCGTCAATGTCGGCAACGAAGCGCTGGTCGACTGGAACGATC
>JAACFM010000070.1 GCA_009937445.1 Gammaproteobacteria bacterium
TGCTACCTGAGAGATCAATGGCTCGTCGAGCCACATACCCCTTCGGTGGGCCGTCTCGGCCGCTCTCCAGAGCTAATCAGCGTACTCAGTCCTTTTGCCTGAGCGTTTCCGGGCGTGTTGCGCCTTCGGCGCCTCGATTGAACGAGGTCTCTTCTGGGCACGCTATGGATTAGTGGGCGCATCATAGCCAAGTGTGAGGCTGGTTGCCAGCGACCGGCGAGACGGTGACAATACCGGACCATCGAATCAAGGACTTGCCGAATGAAAATCCCGAGGATCCTGCTCAGCGCGCTATTGGTGTTCACCTCTGGCGCAGCACTGGCCGATGCCACCGAAGATTTTGCCACTTTGCTGGACGAGCATTGGGAATGGCGCATGACCACGTCCCCGGTCTTTGCCTCCAGGCTGGGCGATCGTCGCTTCAACGATCAATGGGGCGACAACAGCCTCGCGGGAATTGAACAAAAGCATCAGGAGACGCGCGAGTTTCTCCGTCGCGTCTATGCAATTGACAAGAATGCGCTTTCGACGGAGGACCAGCTCAACCACGAACTGTTTCGCCGACAGCTGGAGAAAAGTGTCGATGAGCACCAGTTCAAAGGCCATCTCATCCCGTTCACGCATCGTGGCGGTATCCAGAATCCGGAAAACATAACCAATCAACTGCGCCTGGTGACGGTCGAGGACTTCGAAGACTGGCTGGCGCGCGTGCAGAAACTTGACGACGTCATCGATAACCACATCGCTCTTGCCGAGGAGGGTCGCAAGCGCGGCATCGTCGCACCGAAAATCCTGATGCAGCGCATCCCCGATCAGTTGGCACTTCAGGTCGTCGAGTTCGCAAGTGACAGTCCGTTGTTCAAGGCATTCGAAGACATGCCGGACTCCATACCGGCAACCGATCGTGAGCGTCTGCGAGCAGCGGCAACCGACACGCTGGAAGACGAGATCCTCCCGGCCTACCGAAAACTGAATAAATACTTCAACGAAAAGTATTTTCCGGCGTCGAGCGACAGCATTGGCTTGTCGGCACTGCCGAACGGCAACGCATGGTACGAGCATCTGGCGCGCTCGTTCACAACAACGCGCATGACGCCAGACGACATTCATCGCCTGGGCCTGGAGGAAGTAAAACGGATTCGCGGCGAGATGGAAGATGTCATCGCCGAAGTCGGCTTCGAAGGCAGCTTTCAGGACTTCCTCGTCTTCCTGCGCACCGATCCGCAGTTCTACTATGACAATCCGGAAGATCTTTACGAGGCTTACCTCGCGACCAGTAAACGCATCGACCCGGAATTGGTGAAGCTATTTGGGCTCTTGCCGCGCATGCCCTATGGTGTAAAACCCATTCCCGATGCCGTCGCCCCCGACACAACCACAGCCTATTATTCAGGGCCCGCAGCCGACGGCAGTCGTGCGGGAATCTACTGGGTCAATTTGTATCGCCCGGAAGTCCGGCCAAAATATGAGATCGAAGTCCTCAGCGTGCACGAGGCCATGCCGGGTCATCATTTGCAGATCGCATTGCAGCATGAACTCCCCGACATGCCCAATTTTCGTCGCTTCGAGGGATTCACAGCCTTCGTCGAAGGCTGGGGGCTGTACAGCGAACGCCTCGGCTACGACCTGGGTCTGTATCAAGACCCCTACTCACGCTTCGGACAACTGACCTACGACATGTGGCGCGCTGTTCGACTCGTCGTCGACACTGGCATGCATTACAAAGGCTGGACACGCCAGCAGGCGATCGACTTCTTCAAGGACAATGCGGCCAAGGCTGAACATGACATCGTCAATGAGATCGACCGATACCTCCTGATGCCAGGGCAGGCACTCGCGTACAAAGTCGGGCAATTAAAGATCCTGGCTCTCCGCGATCGCGCAGAGCGACAGCTCGGCGAGGATTTTGATATCCGTGCATTTCATGACCATTTGCTTGGTGCCGGAGCACTGCCGCTGGACCTGCTCGAGCAACGCATGGACGCGTGGTTGCTAACACAACTCGCTGCGAATTGAACTGATGATCGAGACAGCCCGGTTGCACCTGACGCCATTCTCACGAACGGACTTTGATTTATTCGTTGCGGAAATGCTCACAGACCCGCTTGTTGTCGAGCACTATCACAGCTACAAGAACAAAACAGACATGGATCTGATTCGGCGCCAGGCGGAGGAAGACTTCTGGGAGTACTTCGAAGAAAGCCGCACCAATTTTGGGCTCGAAATTTATGCCATTCGAATCAAAAGCAACCACGAGAAGTTCATTGGCTGGGCCGGTTTACTGCAGACCTCATTAACAGATCTTTACGGCGGACCGGAGCTGCAATACATGATTTCCGGTGACACGTTCGGCCAGGGTTTCGCTACCGAAGCCGCCGCCGCGGTCTTGAAACAGGCATCACCGGACCTGAATATCATTGCCACTGTCGACATTCCCAATGTCGGCTCGATTCGCGTACTCGAGAAACTCGGCTTCGAATGCGAGGGACAAATCCACGCCTACGGCAGCTCCGAGATGTACCTCTATAAAATCTCCCAACACGTGTAGGAGCTGTCCAAGCGCCGCAAATCGATATCCGTTTCCGTCGCCTGCTTTGCGGCTTAAAGCAGAATCTCCATAAAGCGACTGAACGGGTCCTCGCGATAATTGGCGAACGGGCCACGAAACCGAAACCCGGACTTTTGATACAGGGTGTGTGCCGGCGTGAAGGCGAGCGATGATCCTGTTTCGAGATACAGATGCGTATAACCTCGATCGTTTGCAGCCACAATAATATGCTGTAACAGGTCTGTGGCAACACCTTTCCCGAGATGTGCTGTCGCCGTTCGCATCGACTTGAGTTCCCCGCAAGAGTCGTCAATTTCTTGCAACGCGCAGCAGCCCAGAAGTTCATCGCCATCCCAGGCTGACCACATCGTAATGTCGGGAGCACGAAGGCGATCGATATCCAGAGTGTGCATAGCGTCCTCTGGCGACGTGTCAAACATGTGCTGCTTGTGCTCACGCAGCAAATCAAGAATCGCTGCACCTTCGAGATCGTCCTTAAGGATATGTGGCAAGGTCTGCCTCCATAGCGTCAGGCAGCAAATTCCCGACGTGCAATAGCGGCGCGATCGGCCGGCGATGCGCTGGCGTCGAAGATCTCCTCAATGCGATCCACCCGATTGGTCAGGCCCGTGCAATTGGCGATCTGAATATTCAGCCCGGGACGCGCATTCATCTCCAGTATGAGCGGTCCACGCTCGGCGTCGATAACCATGTCTACGCCAAGATAACCGAGCCCCGTTACTTCATAACCACGCGCTGATGATTCAAGAATGAAGTCCCACTGCGGAATCTTTAGACCTTTGACCAGGACACCCGTATCCGGATGTTCCTCAACCAAGGCGTCATCCAGAACGCCGTGCAACGTCTCACCGGTGCTCATATCTACCCCGGCGCCGACCGCTCCCTGATGGAGGTTCGCCTTGCCATCAGAGGCACGCGTCGGCAAGCGCACCATCGCCATCGCCGGATAGCCGCGATACACGATTACTCGAATATCCGGCACGCCCTGGTAGCTCACCTCGGCAAACGTCGGATCAAAATGCACGCAGTACTCGATCAGCGCTTTGTCCCGGTTGCCGCTAAGACTGTACTGCCCGCCAACAATGTTCGAAATATGGTGCTGAATCTCGCCTTCCGAGATCAGCATGCCGCTGCTCAGCCGAAAGCTGTCGCGCTTGCGATCACTGCGGCCGGTGACAACCAGAATGCCGTCTCCGCCGCTGCCTCGTGCAGGCTTGACGACAAAGCTGTCTTTTTCGGCGACCATATTCGCGAAGTCTCTGACTTCTCCCTGGTGTTCGATAACACCGTACAAATCCGGCACAGCCATACCGGCCTTCACAGCCAGGTCTTTCGTCAGTGCCTTGTCGTCGACTCCTGGATATAAACGACGCGGATTAAGACGCATGATGAGGTCTGCGTTGCGTTCATTCAGTCCGAGAACACCGATGTCGCGAAGTTTTTTAGCAGTTGAGAACACTAGTTCTTCGCGAGCTCTTTAAAACGCGTTAGCTCAGTCAGACGGTAGCCGGTGTAGCGACCCGCCAGCAGGACGAAGGCGAGAATCACCAGCAACAATTCCGGGAACGTGAAAATCAGATGTTCGAGCCACGCCATACCCATAAAGGTATACGCAGCGACAGCAACCGCAAGACTGCCAAGTCCCGCCCGAATCGCATCTGTAGCTCCCCGCTCTTCCCACACAACCGACATACGCTCAATCGTCATGGCAATAATGACCATCGGGAACAACGCGACGGACAAACCCATCTCCATACCCAAGCGGTGAGACGTCATGCTGATGAGCAGCATCAGTATTACCACCACGATCAGCACAGCACTCAACCTGGGCACAAGAAGTAACCGCAATCGATCCAGCAGAAAACGGATCGTAAGGCCAAGGGTCACGAGCAACGTGAAAAGGATCAGTCCCCAGAGCAGTTTAGTTTCCCGAAAAGCCAACGCGATCAACACCGGCATAAAGGTACCGAACGCATCAATGCCAACCATATTTCTCATGATCACCATGATTAGCGCGCCAATAGGAATCATTAGCAGCACGCTGTAAACCGCCTGCGTTTGAATCGGCAAACTGTACAAGGAGAAGTTGACCGCGCTGGTACCGAGTTGCGCTGCTTGCGTCTCGGCTATCGCGACGGCATCCAGATGGTTTTCCTGAATCGCGAAATCAACCTGAACGTTGCTGCCGCCTTCAACCTTGATCAACGGTTCATTGCCCCGCCACCAGACCAGAAAACGATCAGGAAGACTCTGTTCGCCTGTTACCGGGTTGAAGTAAAGCCAGCGATCGCCATCGTGAACTTCAAGCCAGGTGACGAACGTCGCACTGCGTTGACGTCCAGCCAGCGGGAAGCCATGAACCATGCGTGCCGGTATCCGTGCCGACGCCAGCATAGTAGTGACGACGTCGACGAAGTCTGCGCTGCTGTTAGCGCCGGACAACAAGAGTTCGACATTCGGATCGGGTGACCGGTCATTCATGCGACGCAATAACTCAGTCGTAAACGACGCAGTGTCAGCCGAGTGATCGCGCACATCGCCGACGAGCACGTCGACCGCTGTCCGCATCGGCTCATTGATGTTTGGTGTCGGTGGAAATGGCGGCGTTGTGTCGGACTCATCAATACTGTCGTCTTCATAGACGGATATTCGGTAATAGATCGTCTGTTCGCCGTCGGCACGACGAATCGCCCACTGTGCCTCGCGGCCACCACCGCCCAAATTAGTGGAGAAACCATAGCCACGCGAAACGGAGTTTTCATTCAGCCTGCGAAAGCCAGGTGTCAATGCGGGCACCTGCAGATTGACTTTGATAGAGCCCGGGCCGCTTTCAAAGCTCACGGAAGACTCAATCGTCCAAACGGGCGTTTCGAGGTCTTCTGTCACTGGGAAACCCAGCACCTGCCACTTATAGAAGAAAACGGATAACCCGAGGATCGTCAGCAAGGCTGCCAACACGTACACGTATCGTTGCGTCATCGTTCCCCCATGCAGTCCGGTAATTGCGCTATTTTACGCCCAGCGCAACCTTCACAGCTCGTTCTCTGACCGGTCCGCTGCGATTGAAAAGCCTCATACCGGCCGTTCTTATCTCGCCCACAACCGCCGAGTCTGTCGTAAACAGCCGGTTGAGGCCAGTCATGAAATGCAGCATCGTCATGTTGGCACCCTTGCGTGCGCGCTCATAGCGCCTCAAGACCGGTCGATCAGCCGGGTATAAGCCGGCATCAAGAGCGGCCGTAACCGTCTCTGCCAGTTCGGCCGCGTCCTGCAGTCCGAGGTTCGCCCCCTGCCCGGCCAAAGGGTGAATGGCATGCGCAGCGTCGCCAATAAGTGCTAACCCAGGCAACACATAATTTTCTGCGTGCTGAGCACACAGCGGAAAAGCACCGCTGGGGCCGGCCACCCTCAATTGGCCGAGCGCTGCGTCAGACGCTGCAGTCAACATCAGACCCAGTTCGTCATCCGTTGCTTCCATTGCCTGTTGCGCTTTGTCTGGCGTTGTCGACCAGACAACCGATATTCGTCCATCGGCCAAGGGCAGCATTCCCAGCGGGCCATCGCGGAGAAAGCGCTGCCACGCCGTCGCGCTGTGCGGGATCTCAGTTGTCAGATGAGTAACAACCGCCGTTTGCTGGTACGGCCATCGGTTTGTTTTGATACCGGAAAGCTCACGAACAAACGAACGGGCGCCGTCGGCGCCAACGACCAGATCCGCCTCGGGTAATGCCTCGATTCTGGTTTCGAATTTCAGCTGGACGTTGCTTTTATCCAGAATGCGCAGCAATTCATGTTGTACGAGTACGTTTTCTACAATAAACCCCAGCTGCGACACAGCGAATTCAGACGCAGAAAACCTAAGTGCCGCGCTGCTTTCGGGCCCATCATTCTCATCCCAGACGCGCATATGCTCGTAGGGTGATACTTGTGAAGCCCGGATACCCGACCAGGCTCCGACGGATTCCAGAATCTCTGCCGAACCGTTCGCGATCGCAGACACGCGCAGAGACACGTCGTCTTTTGAGGAATATGAAGGGCGCTTTCCGGCATCGATTATCGTGATGTTCAAAGCATCTGCCTGATGCCCTCTCGCCAGCAATGCAGCAAGTGTCAGACCGGTGATACCTCCACCAACGATGACGACATCCAATTTGCCTTTCATCGGATCGGCACACCCCGGGACAATCGTGGCAATTCACCGGCAAGTCCCATGGTGTGTTTGGCAAACAGAGAGCGTACTCCGGGAACGAGATCGAATCCGATCATTCCAATATTTCGCAGCGTGCGTAAGCCCGGTCTCGTACTACCGAACAGGCGCACCAGATTGTCGGTGAAATGCACAAGTTTCTGCTGGTCTGATCGACGCCACTGTGCATATCGATCCAGCACGGCGGCGTCACCGGGGTCAGAGCGGTTTGTGTGGGGGTCTGCGATGCAATCGCACAGCGCGGCGACATCACGCATGCCCAGATTGAATCCCTGCGCAGAAACGGGGTGCAATCCGTGCGCTGAGTTGCCGACAAGCACGCTTCGGGTTGCGGTCAGTCGCAGCGCCTTGCTCAAGATCAACGGATACGCCGCACGCTTGCCAACGCGGGAAAACTTCCCAAGCCGGTAACCGAACTCTGCTTGTATCTCGGCCAAGAATTCGGCGTCATCCAACTTGAGTACGCGATCTGCGTCGTCTTCCGATACGGTCCAGATGAAGCCGGCACGCCCATCCGCGACTGGCAGTATCGCTAACGGTCCCTGTTCAGTGAATCGTTCAAAGGCACGATTATCGATGTTCTTTTCCGGCAACAGATTACCAATAACCGCCCGCTGTCCGTATTCGCGTTTTGTCGCCGCAATACCCATCATCTCTCGAACCGCTGAATTAGCACCGTCCGCAGCAACCAGCAACTTGCAGGTCAGGGTCTGCTCGCCATCCCCGGATCTCAATGTTGCGGTCGCATTATCGGGTCCGAGTTCAATACTTTCTATTCGTGCCGGGCATTGCACATCGACGCCGCTCGTCCGCAACAGTCTGGACTGCAGCACCGCACCAAGAACGCGATTGATCACGACGTAACCAAGCGCCTCCACACCCTGTTCCTCAGCGTCGATATGCGAGAAACCAAAACGGCCTTTATCAGAGACATGGATATCGGCAATGGGTGTCGATGCAGCAACGACTTCATCCCAAAGCCCCATCGCCTCAAACATACGTTGCGTACTGCGGGACAAGGCCGTTGATCGATCATCAAAACTCGGTTGTTGGCCATCTTTCCGAGCGACGGCTTCGACCACAGCCACTCGCAACCCGAGCGGCGCCAGCGCCAGCGCAAGGCTCGTTCCGATCATGCCACCGCCCGCTATGACGATGTCGTAGTCGACTTGCTCGCTATCCATTTTCTTATGCGCTGTTCATCAGGGACTCAATGTCGTCAGGGTCGCTGACGAGTCCCTTGGTCAGAACATCCGGTCCTTTGCTCGTAATAGCGACATCGTCCTCTATGCGGATGCCAATATTGCGAAATTTCTTCGGGATCTTGCGGCTGTTGCCGATATATATTCCCGGCTCCACCGTCGTTACCATTCCTGTTTCGAGGGTGCGCCACTCGTCACCCACTTTGTAGTCACCCACATCATGTACGTCCATCCCTATCCAATGCCCGGTGCGGTGCATGTAAAACGGCTGATACGCAGCGTCTTTGATCAGTCGTGGCAAGGAACCCTCCAACAAACCGAGTTTCCGTAAGCCCTTGGTGATGACGCGAACGGCCGCGTCGTGCGGATCGTTCCAGTGATTTCCAACGACGGTCTTTTCAATCGCGGCTTTCTGAGCTTCAAGAACAATCTCGTATACGGCTCGTTGTTCAGGACTGAAGCGACCGTTCACGGGAAATGTGCGCGTAATATCCGATGCGTAATAGTCGAGCTCACAACCGGCATCGATCAACAACAGGTCACCGTCTTTAAGCTCGCTGGTATTTTCGACGTAGTGCAGGATGCAGGCATTCTTGCCACCACCGACTATCGGACTGTAAGAATTGGACGCGTCATTGCGACGAAATTCGTGGATGAACTCCGCCTCAACTTCATACTCGAACATACCTGGCCGCGTGACCTTCATCGCCCGCTTGTGTGCTTCGACCGCCACTTTGGCGGATTTTCGCATTGCCGATATTTCACCACGGCTTTTGAACAAGCGCATATCGTGCAACAGATGATCGAGAGCCACGAACTCCTGTGGCGTGTGCACGCCGCGGCTGAGTCGCGACCGTAGCGTGTTGACCCACTCCGCTATGCGCGTGTCGAATTCCGCGTACTGGCCCATGGTGTAGTAGACCCGACTGCAGGACTCCATTATCCCGGGCAGAATATCGTCGAGATCTTCGATGGGAAATGCGTCGTCAGCCCCGTATTGCTCGATCGCACCGGCCTGGCCCGCACGCAATCCATCCCATTGTTCGCGCTTCGGGTCTTTCTCACGACAAAACAACAGGTACTCACCATTGGGTCGCCCGGGCACCAGTACTGCAACCGCCTCTGGTTCCTCGAAACCGGTCATATAGTAAAAGTCGCTGTCCTGCCGAAAACGGTATTCAACGTCACGGCTGCGCGTTCTGACGGGCGCTGATGGCAATATCACGATGCCGCCCTGCCCAACCATGCGCATCAACTGCCGCCGCCGTTTTTGAAATTCCTTGCTGTTCATTTGACTTCGCTCATTTGGATTCGCTCTTGGCATTCCGGATATCGGCCAGTTCTTCATAGCAAAGCTGCGCCGCAACCCTCAGGTACTCAACCAGCTCAACGTAAGCGGACTCATTTTCTTCCTCATCAGACTCATCGTCCAGTCCTGCGCGGGTTATCTGCAGCATATCCCTGATAACGTCCGATAAAGGCTCTGCTCCAAGCCTCTCCTTTAGTGCATCGCTATGTTTTGCGGACACCAGTCCATGGAGAAAGCCTTCACACCAATGCGCGAGCGCCGCCGTTCGCAACCAGACATCGTCATCGTCACTCGGCAACAACGGTTCGAACTCCGATAACCTCTCCGACAACTGCCAAAACGTTGACTGGTACAACGTGTCCAGGTGCTTTTGGCATTCTTTTCGCAGCGCGTTGCCCTCATCGACACCCTCAAGAACATGAATCAGCCAATCAGGCCCCGCTGGCGCACCAGCGATCGCAAGCCGGCCCGTCAGGAGCCCGTGAGTTTGCGCAGCATCCCAACTCGAACCGCATCGTTTGAGCGAATCTTCGAGTGTGTCGTATTCGACTTTTTCATCCATCCGGATGCCAACCTTTTCAATTCCAACAATCCCTTATGATCCCACGGAAGGCTCTTTCAGGCCACGTCGACGTCGCTCATATTCATTCGGTGATTGATTCTGCTGATAGGCCTGACTATATTCACACTATGGCCGACAACATCAATGCAACTTTCGAACATGAGCTAAAGCGACTCGAGAAACGGGTCGACGCTCTGGTCCACGTTTGCGATCAGTTGCAGGATGAAAACCGATCACTGAAACAGCGTCAGGATGTATTGACGTCCGAGCGGGCCAACCTGCTGCAGAAGAATGAACAGGTGCGCGCTCGCGTTGAAGCGATGATCGGACGGCTAAAAGCGATGGAGCAAGGCTCTTGATACAAAGGCAAGTGGAGTACGACGCATGACCGAACAGACCGCCCAGGTAAGTGTCAGAATTCTGGACAAGGAATACCAGGTAGCCTGCCCCGCCAATGAGCGGACAAATTTGCTCGATTCCGCCGAGGTACTGAACACGAAAATGCGCGAGATTCGTGACAGCGGCAGAATCGTTGGCCTCGACCGCATTGCCGTAATGGCCGCGCTGAACATGGCTAATGACCTGATCCAGGCTAACGCCCGCGATCAGGAACTCGAAGGCGGTATCAGCGACCGCCTAAAGATTATCTCCGACCGTGTTGACACCGTCCTGAGTGGTTCGCAGCAACTCGACCTTTAGTCAGCATGGCTTTGTAAGAAATGGAAATCAGTTTGGCGTCTCCTGCGGTGTTCGATACCGACCTGGATCCTCCCGACCCTAAATTTTCACCTCGGGGTCACTGCCTGTCGGTCGCATGTGTGCAAAACCGTTTCGACGGTTAGCCTGTTACGGCCACGGTCGACCCCACCTTTAGCTCCGGTTCGAGAGCGAAGGTCTGTGACGGCACAGGCGGGAGGCGCCTCCTTTTTCAATTCACTTTTCTTGTAATCAATGTGATGAAACAACTTCGCAAAAATGCTCTGCGTGCACGACGCAAAATGAAAGTTAATGATCGTGCTTTAGCGTCAAAAATCATCTGCGAAAAAGTAACTCGTTCGCATACTTTTTTGTCATCCCGACTCATCGCCTGCTACCTGCCAATGCGAGATGAAGTCGACACGCGTTTGATCATTGAGCGCGGCTGGCGCGCAAATAAGCGCATTTTTGTTCCGATAACACCCGACAAGAAAAAAATGTTCTTTCGCGAAATCCGACCAGATACGACCCTTGTGCAAAACCGGATGATGATCTGGGAGCCCGAATCGGGCGAACTAATCTCGCCACGCAAACTGCAAATTGTCATCACTCCGACTGTCGCATTCGACGATGCCAATCATCGAATCGGTATGGGTGGAGGCTATTACGACAGGTGCTTTTCGTTTCTGAAACACCGAAGACTGTGGCTAAAACCCAAACTGTTTGGCGTTGCATTTGATTGCCAAAAAGTCGAGAAGATATCGCCAAACACTTGGGATATACGGCTTTATCAGACTTTTAGCGAGAAGTATTAGAACTGATTTTCTCGCGAGAAATATTAAGCAACGAATACCTATACCGGTTTGTTGATTGGCAAACATCTCCAAGCCAAAAATATTGTTTCACTACGCAACTTTTTCACATGACGAATGCAATCGGCTGCGTATTCGTGCTCTGAAGATTCGGATTTTTTTAATTCATTGATCGGGTCAGTTTAAGCAGCCCTTTTTCAGGGCGTTCTACACGCATTACGCTTGCTGGTGTTTTTTGTCTTGTTGTATATACTCAGCTCCGGGTACCCGACACGGAGAAAAGCATGGCTACCAAAAAGAAGTCTCGCAAAAAAGTTGCGAAGAAAAAAGTCGCTAAGAAGCGAAAAGTAACTGTAAAGAAAAAAGCAGCGCCTAAGAAACGCCGCGTAGCAAAGAAGAAAGTCGTCAAGAAAAAGGCGAAGAAAAAAGTAGCTAAGAAAAAGGCTACCAAGAAGAAAGCAACAAAGAAAAAAGCGAAGAAAAAAGTAGCTAAGAAAAAAGCTACTAAGAAAAAAGCAACAAAGAAAAAAGCCACTAAGAAAAAGGCGAAGAAAAAAGTAGCCAAGAAAAAAGCTACCAAGAAGAAGGCAACAAAGAAAAAAGCGAAAAAGAAAGTAGCTAAGAAAAAAGCTACTAAGAAAAAGGCTAAGAAGAAGGTAGCCAAGCGCAAAACCAAGAAGAAAGTAGCCAAGAAAAAGGCTACTAAGAAGAAAGCTACAAAGCGGAAAGCCACTAAGAAAAAGGCTACCCGCAGGAAGAAAAAGTAGCTGACTGACCGCTTGGGAAGACCCTTCTTCCAAAGCAAAAAAAAGAGCTCGCTTCGGCGGGCTCTTTTCATTTGTGCTGAAATGATTATAGTACGGAGCTATGAACGCATCAGATAAGAAACGAAACGCCGCGAAAGCCGCGATTGAATTCATTGAGCCGGGAGTGACGCTCGGTGTCGGCACCGGCTCTACCGTCAATTTCCTGATCGAATTGTTGCCTGAAATACGCGATAAGATTGATCGGGTGGTCTCCAGTTCCATAGCATCCACGACCATACTGGAGGCGCACGGCTTTGAGGTTTCGACGCTTAATGAGGTGGGGGACTACGACCTCTACATTGACGGCGCTGATGAAAGCAACAAGCGATTGCAACTCATAAAAGGTGGGGGTGGCGCGCTGACACGCGAAAAAGTCCTGGCCGCTGCGGCCCGTCGATTCATCTGCATCGTTGAAGACACGAAGCTCGTCGGAATGCTCGGTAGATTTCCTCTGCCGATCGAAGTACTACCGATGGCCCAGGAACTGGTATCCCGGCGAATGCTGAAAATGCGTGGCCAACCTATCTGGCGGGAAGGATTTGTCACCGACAATGGTAATCACATCCTCGATGTCCATGACTTACAAATCTCCAATCCGCTGGAGATGGAAGCCAGGATTAACCGCATCCCGGGCGTCGTCACAGTCGGTATATTTGCGCATCGGCCTGCAGACATTCTCTTGCTTGGCACTGACGACGGTGGCGTTCGCGAGATGCGCAGTTAAATACTGACGTCGCTTCGCGACCAGGCATGCGGCTTTGCCGCTGCGCCTGTCGAACAGGGGCTCTCATCCGCATCTCCCCGAACCAAAAAAAAGGGCCCCGAGAGGGGGCCCTTCTTATTTGGCTGGGGGAGAGGGATTCGAACCCCCGTTGGCGGAGTCAGAGTCCGCAGTCCTACCACTAGACGATCCCCCAATAAAGGATCGTAGTAACCGCGTTTAGCGTTTCGAGAACTGCGTTGCGCGACGTGCTTTACGCAAACCGACTTTCTTACGCTCAACTTCACGTGCATCGCGGGTTACGAAACCGGCTTTGCGCAATGACCCACGAAGTGTTTCGTCGTATACCATCAACGCACGCGTAAGACCGTGGCGAATCGCGCCTGCCTGTCCCGTTGTACCGCCACCTTTGACGGTAACTTTGATATCAAACGTTTCCGTATGTTGCGTCAACTCTAATGGCTGACGAACAATCATCTGAGCCGTTTTTCGACCGAAGAAGACGTCCAGCGCACGATTGTTAACCGTGATATTGCCTTTGCCTGGTGTCATGAACACGCGAGCTGTTGACGTTTTACGTCGTCCGGTGCCGTAGTAAGATGAATCACTCATATGTATGTCTCTATGCTAAAGGGCTTAGTGCCTTAAGCGTTTACTTCCAAAGGAATGGGTTGCTGTGCCGCATGGCTGTGCTCAGGGCCTGCAAATACTTTCAGTTTCGAAAACATCTGGCGTCCCAGGGGTCCGCGCGGCAGCATGCCCTTGACAGACTTCTCGATGACGCGCTCCGGAGCTTTGTCGAGCAGCTTCTCAAGCGAGATGGATTTCAGGTTACCGATGTAGCCAGTGTGGTGATAGTAGATCTTGTCTTGCATCTTATTACCGGTCACACGAATTTTCTCGGCATTGACGACCACGATGTAATCACCGGTGTCAACGTGCGGTGTGTATTCCGGCTTGTGTTTACCACGCAAACGGCGTGCGATTTCAGTCGACAGACGACCCAGGGTCTTGCCCGTGGCATCGACCACGAACCAATCGCGGCGAACCTCTGCTGGTTTTGCAGAAAACGTATTCATAATCTTGAGTTTCCGTAGGGAAAATTCTTGTAAATAATCTAATCAGGGAGGCTGTGACTCTGCGGCCCTTGTCCCGTCTGCCCTCCACGCACGATATAACGTTCGCAGGAACGGCGAAAGGCGCGAAATAGTACTTGAGGCCCCGCCCCAATGCAAACAATCCGGAGATTTATTTTTTTATAAACCAATCAATAGCTTACACGCAGCATTCTAGCTCAAAAATTGTCAGAACAGGTACTTGAGCGACAAAGCTGTATAAGTATCGGTTTTTTCGGTCAGTGGCGGTACGTCCGAGTTGTTCTTTATCGTGTAGGACGCCACCAGAGCCAGGTCACCAACCAGCTTGGCCGAAATCGCCGTAACCGATTCCGTGTACGTGTTCTTACTACCGGATTCTGCCTTCAGGTCCTGCCGAAACTCTGCTGTCTCACTGAACTGCCATTTGTAGTAACCGCCGACAGTGAAGATCGTTTCATTCTCGGATATACCAAACTGCGTTTCTGACTGTCGAGCACCGATGCCGAACTCCACGTTCAGCTTGTGTTGATCGTTGTCGATCAACCGCCGTCCATAACCAAGTGTCTGAGAAAACTGCGTATCGTAGGCACCGAATCGGTCTTTCCGCCATTGCAGACGGCCAAATATAAAGTCGTGATCCGTGATCTTGCGCTCGCTTTTCCACCCCAAATCATAGGCCTCGGCCGTATTTTGCTCATTTTCCGAAGCTGAAATAGCAGCAGCCGTCAGCAAATGCAGCCACTTGTCCATGGTGTAGCCGATTTCGAAACCGGTGTTCAAGGTCGAATTCTCGGTATTACCTGTGGTTGCGAGGTATCCCAATGTTGCGCTTCCTGCCCAAGGACTTTTCTCTTCTTCGGCATCCTGCGCAAACAGGGCAAGGGGGGATATCAACGCTGCAAGCGCCAGTGCCAAACGGTAGTTCATTCCAAATCTCCTTCAGATGGGTTCGGGTGCTGCAAAAATTGGCCGCGGAGTATACCGTCGGACCGTCGCAGAACGCTATACTTCGCCGCATGAAAATAAGACACCTTACCCCGCTCGATAAAATTCTAGTCGGTGCGAACAACGCCCTGCGCACAGTGGCTACTCCGGCGGGCCGCCCTGCTCGTGTTAATCCGTCCGAGAATATTATTGACGCAGACATGGACTCGAGGCAGAAGGCCCACGCAGCCGGACTCATGCGCGTTAACCACGCTGGCGAAGTCGCCGCTCAGGCTTTGTATCAGGGCCACGCAACCGTGGCGAGAGACAAAGATATAGAAGCGCAAATGAAGCATGCAGCAGACGAGGAATTTGACCACCTAGCCTGGTGCGAGCAACGCATAAAGGAACTTGGATACGAGCCAAGCCGATTGAGCCCGCTGTGGTATGCGGGTGCCTTCGCCATCGGTGCCGCCAGCGGCGTGCTCGGAGACAAATGGAGCCTCGGCTTTATCGCCGAAACCGAGAAACAGGTGTGTTCGCACCTGGACAGTCACCTTGAACACCTTCCTGTGGAAGACGTAAAGAGTCGGGCAATCGTCGAGCAGATGCGCGATGAAGAGGAAGAACATGGCGAAAAGGCCATCGATGCCGGCGCAGCAGAGTTGCCTCGCCCGGTTATTCGACTCATGCGGGCGACGGCCAAAGTTATGACAAAAACAGCGTATTGGGTTTAGAAACCTCGTCCATCCGTAAAATTCACGTGAAAACACGTACTTAGCTTGCTCTCGCAAGCGTTCTGTATTACAAGTAGTGCGCAATTGGGGCGAGGATTTATCAATGCAGACAACAGTCAAAAAACTGAGCGATGTGCCGGCGATCAACCGGTTCTTGAGTTATTGCCGTGTAAGGACCGTTCCATCAAAAAGTGTGATGATTCATGCGGGCGATTTACCGGATGTTCTTTATTACATCGTTGATGGATCCGTTGAAGTTATGATCGAGGATGAAGACGGCAACGAAATGGTGCTGGCTTACCTGAACAAGGGACAATTCTTCGGTGAGATGGGGCTGTTCTACGAACAACCCACGCGCAGCGCCTGGGTTCGAACTCGCACGGAATGCGAAATCGCCGAAATGACTTATCCTCGTTTCCGCCAGATCGCCAGCGAAAGCCCGGGACTGGTATTTGAACTCGCAACGCAGCTGGCAACCCGACTCGATCGCACCAACCGCAAGCTGGGCGACCTCGCTTTTGTTGATGTCACGGGCCGTGTCGCACACGCCATTATGGATCTTTGCAATGAGCCCGACGCAATGACCCATCCCGACGGTATGCAAATCAAGGTCAGCCGTCAGGAACTCAGCCGACTCGTGGGTTGTTCACGAGAGATGGCTGGACGCGTTCTCAAGGTGCTTGAGGAACAAGGACTGGTATCTGCTTCCGGCAAGACGATTGTTGTTTACGGAGCAAGACCGAACCGCAACCTGTAGGAGCGCGCCCTGCGCGCGACAGCATAGATTGTCACAAGGGCCAGTCCCGGTACCCATTTACCCGCTTCACGAAACACAGGCGCGGGTAAATGGGTACCGGGCCTGGCCCTTGTGACAATCTATGCTGTGGCGCGCAGGGAGCGGTCCTACAGGTTGCGGTTCGGTCTTGCTCCGTAAACAACAATCGTCTTGATGGAAGCAGATACCAGTAC
>JAACFM010000071.1 GCA_009937445.1 Gammaproteobacteria bacterium
GCATTCGACATGACGACGGTATCGAGTACCGGTTTCATCGGCTCCGACACGAACGCCTGCAGTGGATGACTTTCTATCGGTAGCCGCAGCTCGGCCATTGATGCGAGCACACTGGCGTTACCAGCAACCACAACGCCGACTTTGCCTGCCTCGATCGCACCGCGTGTCGTTTCAACACCGGTAACCCGTCCGCCGTCACGTTTGATTCCGGTGACTTCGCATTGCTGAATAATATCCACGCCGTAGGCGTCAGCGGCTCGCGCAAAACCCCAGGCGACAGCATCGTGCCGTGCAACTCCACCGCGGGCCTGCAGCGAAGCACCCAGAATCGGGTAACGTGTGTTCGCCGACGTGTTGATCAGCGGTATTGCCGCTTTGATTTGTTGCGGATTCACAACCACCGCGTCGATGCCGTTCAGCCGGTTGGCACTCACGCGGCGTTCGATATCACGCATGTCCTGCAGACTGTGGCCGAGATTGTAAACACCTCGCTGGCTGAACATGACGTTGTAATTCAGCTCCTGGCTTAAGCCCTCCCAGAGCTTCAGGGACTTTTCATACAGCAGCGCAGCCTCGGTCCACAGATAATTGGAACGCACGATAGTGGTATTGCGACCGGTATTGCCGCCCCCGATCCAACCCTTCTCCAGCACGGCAATATTTCGCACACCATGCTCTTTCGCCAGGTAGTAGGCCGTTGCCAGACCGTGACCACCGCCGCCGACGATGACTACATCGTATTTACGTTTCGGCTCGGGGCTACGCCACGCCTTTTGCCAATTGCGTGCTGAGTACTTTTTCATTCGCTCGCGTTTATCGTTCCGTAATCATCATGTTGTGGCAGGCCGTCGTCGATCGTGTAGTAATCGGAGGCATCCGCAACGAAAATGTGTGCCTCGGCCTGCAGGCCGGTTGGCAGGTCGAGCGAACCGGTCATAACGGATATCGATGTCGAATCCTGATGACTCCAGAACAGACTTGAGCCACAACGATCACAAAACCCGCGCTGCGCTTCAGGAGACGACTGATACCATCGTAAACCGTCATCAACCGTTATGCTGAGATGCTCGCGCTCGCAGGAAGCGGCGGCACAATAGTGTCCACTGGTTTTCCTGCACTGCGCGCAATGGCAGTAAAGTACACGGCTCATGGGCCCGTCAATCTCGAACGTGACGCCACCACAGAGGCAGGCGCCGGTCGCTCTAGTCGTTCGCTCCGTTGACATCTCGTAGTCGCTCATTTTTCGGGTCAAAAGGACTGTCTGGAATCACAACAGCGTCAAAGTTCTTACCCAGTATATCGATTTTGAGCTCTGTGCCGGGCTCGGAAAACTCCGGCCGAACCATTCCCAGAGCCAGGGATTTATTGACCCGAAAACCGAATCCGCCTCCTGTCGCTCGACCAATAACCTCACCATCTTTGGTTAACACATTGTTGCCCAACGCATCCGCATCGTCGACGTCCTTCACTTCCAGAGTGACCAGAAGGTTGTTGAGTCCGGCCGCTTGCGACGCCAGCAATGCCTCTTTGCCGAGAAAATCCTCTTTGTCTGCTTTGATGAAACGGTCCATCGCTGATTCATAAGCCGAGTACTCGATAGACAACTCGGTTCCGACCATACGATAGGACTTTTCAAATCGCATCGAGTCCATCGCCCGAATGCCAAAGGGCTTGATGCCGAGATTTTCTCCCTCTGCAAACAATGCGTCGAAGATATCGTTCTGATGTTCCAGATCGTGGTGCAGCTCCCAACCCAGCTCGCCGACGTAGGTCACGCGCATCGCGTTCACCGGTGCATTGGCGATCACGATATCTTTCGCTGTCAGCCACCTAAACGCCTCATTGGAGAAGTCCGCATCCGAAACCCGTTGCAGCAACTCCCTGGACTTCGGACCCGCAACCACCAGCACACCGTGTGTTTCCGTCAACTGCGTGAACTCAACCCCGCCCGTTTTCGGCATGTGCTTTTGCAAATAGTCGTGATCGAGACGTCTTAACGCACCGGCTGATACCAGGTAGAACGAGTCGTCCGACTCTCGCAGAATCGTAAATTCTGTATGAATACCGCCGTTGGTATTCAGTGCATGGCAGAGCCCGACACCACCGATCTTCTGCGGCAAGCGATTCGCCACAAAGTACTCAAGAAATGACTCCGCTTCTGGACCGGAAACCCGGCATTTTGCAAACGCTGTCATATCGAGAACGCCAACATTCGTAGTAACGTTTGCTATTTCCCGCCCTATCGCAGCAAACCATTTGGAACGACGGAACGACCAGTCGTCCTCCTGCGCCATGCCATCGCTTGCAAACCAGTTTGCGCGTTCCCAGCCAAACTTCTGCCCGAACACTGCCCCCATGTCCTTTAGGCGTTCATAACACGGCGCTGTTTTCAGTGGACGCGCGGCGGGCCGCTCTTCATCCGGGTAATGGATAACGAAAACGTTCGCGTACGCTTCTTCATTCTTCTCAATGAGATAGTCTTTCGTCGCGTAGTCACCGAAACGCCGCGGCTCGACGCCCAGCATGTCGATTGTTGGTTCGCCTTCGACGATCCATTCGGCCAACTGCCAGCCCGCACCGCCAGCGGCAGTGATACCAAAACTGTGCCCTTCGTTCAGCCAGAAGTTGTCGATACCCCAGGCAGGACCGATGATTGGGTTGCCATCAGGCGTGTAGGCTATCGCGCCGTTGTACACCTTCTTCATACCCACTTCGGCGAAAGCCGGAACGCGCTCCATGGCCGCTTCAATGTGCGGAGCAAGCCGGTCGATATCTTCCTGAAACAACTCGTATTCGGCACGCGGGTCAGGGCCATCGACGTAGCAACAAGGCGCACCTTTTTCATACGGGCCGAGAATGAATCCACCGTTTTCCTCGCGCAAATACCAGGAGTTGTCTGACTCACGCAGCACCGCCATCTCGGGCTCACCATTCTCGCGTCGTCTGACGAGTTCCGGGTGCGGCTCTGTCACGATGTACTGATGCTCAACCGGAATGACAGGAATATCCAGTCCGACCATCTCACCCGTCTTTCTCGCGTAGTTGCCGGTGGCTGAAATAACGTGTTCGCAGCTGATGTCGCCGTTGGCCGTTTGCACCAGCCAGTTTCCTGACGATAATTGCTCGATATTCAGTACCGGCGTGTTGCGATAGATTGTCGCTCCACGGGACCGTGCGCCTTTCGCCAGAGCCTGCGTCAGATCCGCCGGTTGTATGTAGCCATCTTCAGGATGAATAATACCGCCAACAAGACCGTCGATATTACACAGTGGCCAGAGTTTCTTGATCTCACCCGGGGTGAGAAACTGCACATCGACACCGATCGTTCGGGCGGTCGCCGCATACTGCGCGTATTCGTCCATGCGGTCCTGATTCATTGCAAGACGCAGGTTTCCAACTTTGCTGAAACCAACGGTCTGGCCGGTCTCCCGTTCAAGCTCCTGATACATCTTTACTGAATACTTGTGAATCTGCCCTACGCTGTAACTCATATTGAAAAGCGGCAAAAGACCCGCGGCATGCCACGTCGAGCCCGACGTCAGCTCCGCCTTCTCCAGCAGTACAACATCATCACCCCAACCTTTTTTGGCCAGGTGGTAGAGTGCGCTCACGCCAACGACGCCGCCACCAATAACAACAACTCGAGCTTCTGATTTCATTACCGCTTATCCTAATTCATCTTCCTGATGCGATCACCGATTGACTAGTAGTCCCGGTCCTTGAATTCTGCTTTGCGGCGCGCCATATAATCCTGGAGCGCCTCGTCGATAGACGCATCCAGTTCCGGCGGCTCGTAGTTTTCGAGCATGCGTTTCCAGATCACATTCGCACGCTTCGCTGAGTCGCACGAACCTTCCTCTTCCCACTGCTCGAAACTGTTGTTGTCGGCAACCGTCGAGCGATAAAACGCCGACTCAAAATTTGCCTGCGTATGCTGAGAACCCAGAAAATGTGAGCCCGGACCGACCTCGCGCAATGCGTCCATCGCCATTCCATTTTCGGACATGTCAATGCCATTGAGAAGCACGCCCATCATGTTCGCCTGATCCACGTCCATAATGAATTTTTCGTAACCCATGACCAGCCCACCTTCCAGCCAACCTGCCGTGTGCAGCATGAAATTCACGCCCGCCAATGCAGAAGTCTGAAGAGTATTCGCCGACTCGTAGGCTGCCTGGGCGTCCGCTATCTTCGAGCCGCACAGTCCGCCACCACTTCTGAACGGTACGCCGATACGGCGCGCCAGCGCTGCGGCCGCGTAGAGAATCAGGCTCGGTTCCGGTGTGCCGAAGGTTGGCGCACCTGTTTGCATCGAGACCGCGGCAGCGAACGTGCCAAAAATGACCGGTGCACCGGGTTTAACGAGCTGCACGTAGGCCATTCCCGCCAGCGCTTCCGCCAGTATCTGCGTCAGGGTACCGCCAACCGTTACCGGCGACATGGCGCCGGCGAGAATAAACGGCGAAATCATGGTCGCCTGATTATGCCGCGCATAAACCGTCGCCGCGCCAAGCATCGTCGCATCGAAGGTCATCGGTGAATTGGCGTTGATCAAACTGGTGATCACGGTATTGTTCTCGACGAAGTCGTCGCCGAAAACCAGTTTGGCCATATCAACCGTATCCTGCGCTCGCTCCGGCGCAGTGACCGAGCCCATGAATGGCTTGTCGCTGTATTTGATATGGCTGTACACCATGTCGAAATGTCGCTTGTTGACCGGCAGGTCAACGGGCTCGCAGACAGTACCTCCCGAATGATGCAAGCCAGAACTCATGTACGTCAGCTTCACAAAATTGCGGAAGTCCTCGATGGTTGCATACCGACGGCCGCTGTCGAGATCCCGAACAAATGGCGAGCCGTAGGCTGGCACCAATACCGTCCGTTTGCCGCCGATGATGGTACTGCGCGCCGGATTTCTTGCGTGTTGCGTGTACTCGGATGGCGCTGAAGCCTGAATAATCGAGCGGCACATGCCACGCGGGAAGCGCACGCGTTCACCGTCAATGTCAGCACCGGCTTCCTTGAACAGCGCCAACGCCTCTGGAAACTCTTTGAACTCGATACCGATCTCCTCGAGAACGGTATCGGCATTGTGTTCTATGAGCTCCAGATCCGCTTCGTCGAGCAGCTCGTAGTAGGGAATCTTACGATCAATAAAGGGTACGTCGGCAGCGATTGCCAACTGCCGTGCAGCCTGTTTCGCACTGCGGCCACCTGATTTTCTTCGTCGCATAAGTGTCTCTCGGGAGTTTCCGACAAGCAGCCAGTGTGTGACAGAAAAGAGGATGCTGCTAGTGCCAATGCGACATCCCCTGCTTTAGGAGCGACATTGCCGATTGCTATCCAGTGACGTATGCACAAACTCCGGTTCGCTGGTCACGAGGTTCTTAATCCGGTGTTGCTTGCGGATAGTCGGCGCCGTCTCCACGACCCACAGTCGACAGCGCCGACTATCCGCAAGCAACACCTGTTCAATGCTACGACGTGTTAGCGAATCACATGACCGACTGACGGGATGCTGCTGGTACGCCAATGGATTCGACTGTGGGTCGTGGAGAAGCCATTGGCGTACCAGCAGCATCTCTGCGCCGCATCAAGAACTACGCTAAAAAGTCTTTGGAACATCACCAAGGTTGACGTAGACAGTCTTCACCTGCGTGTAATGCTCAATCGCCTGCAGCCCGTTCTCACGCCCCACTCCGGACTCTTTGTAACCACCGAAGGGCACCTCAGGCGGCGTGATGTTGTAGTCGTTTATCCAGACAATGCCAGCCTGGATTTTGTTCGCCACGCGGTGCGCCCGACTGAAGTCCTTCGTAAATACGGCACCCGCTAATCCAAACCGTGTCGCGTTGGCTCGCTGCAGCGCCTCTGCTTCTGTCTTGAACGACAAGACCGCCATCAAAGGTCCAAAAACCTCTTCCTGAACAAAATCCAGTTCATCGGAACAATCAGCGAATACCGCTGGTGTTACATACAAACCCTTTCCAAGCTCGCCTGCTTCAATCACATCGCCACCGCAGACATGGCGCGCCGAACTTTGTTTTGCACGCGACATGTACGCACAGACCTTCTCATAGTGTTCACGAGATACCAGCGGACCCATCTGTGTCTCAGGGTCAAACGGGTTACCCACGCGAATCGCCCTGGTACGTTCATCCAGGCGCTCGACAAACTCGTTGTAGAGACCCTCCTGAACAAATACTCGGGTGCCGTTGGAACAAACCTGCCCCGTGGAATAGAAATTTGCGACCAGAGCCGCGTTGATAGCGTTCTCGATATCGGCATCATCGAAAATAATGATGGGCGATTTTCCGCCTAGCTCCAACGTTACTTTCTTTAAATCGGCGGCAGCCTGCGCCATTACCACCTTGCCTGTCGCAACAGAGCCCGTGAGCGTGACTTTGGCGACGTCGGGGTGAGCAACAAGCGCTGCACCCGTATCCCGAGCTCCCTGCACGACATTGAACACACCGGGAGGCATTCCTGCCTCGCTGTAAATCTCCGCTAACTTCAACGCCGTGAGTGGCGTCTGCTCTGCCGGCTTGAAAACCATGGTGTTGCCACAAGCCAGCGCCGGACCGGATTTCCACATGGCAATCTGGATGGGATAATTCCACGCGCCGATGCCAGCACACACACCCAACGGTTCGCGCCTGACCATCGCGAACGCCTCCGGCGGAAGATCAACGTGCTGTCCGTGAATGGACTGTGCAACACCGGCAAAATATTCGATCACGTCTGCGCCGGTCGCAATATCAACCGCGCTCGTTTCGGAGATGGGTTTGCCCGTATCCAGCGTTTCCAGTTCGGCCAGTTCCTGATTGCGTTCGCGCAGCAAGGTTGCCGCGCGTCTGAGAATCGCACCACGCTCTACGGCCGGTGTCTCCGACCAGGCTTCGAACGCCGCACTGGCGGCCGCCACCGCACGGTCTACTTCTGCTTGCCCGGCGACTTCGATTTCACAAATCCGCTGGTCATTTCCGGGGTGACGCGTCTCAAACGTCGCGCCGTCCTGATTGCTGACGTATTCGCCGTTGATGTAACTCTTTTGAGTCGGCAGCGTGGTATCAGCGCCCATAGCCGTTCGATCGCTCATTAGCGTGGTGCCCTCTTCGTCAGTTGCAGTTTTTCTCTGACCTCTTCCGGGCCGATAACATTGGCACCCATATCGGTGATGATTCTCACCGCACGCTCCACAAGCTGCGCATTGGTGGCGAGCACGCCTTTCTCAAGATAAAGATTGTCTTCCAGACCAACACGAACGTTGCCCCCGGCAAGCACAGCGGCGCCGACGTATGGCATTTCATTACGACTGACCGAGAAGGCCGAGAATTGCCAGCCTGCGGGTACGTTGTTGACCATCGCCATCAGTGTATTCAGATCGTCAGGCGCGCCCCAGGGAATGCCCATGCACATCTGCACCAGAACCGGGTTGTCGATGAGGCCTTCGTCAACGAGTCGTTTTGCCAACCACAGATGTCCCGTGTCGAAAACTTCGATCTCGGCGCGAACACCCAGTTCCTGAATAATCTTCGCCATAGCGCGCAGCATTCCGGGCGTGTTCGTCATGACGTAGTCGGCTTCCGCGAAATTCATCGTGCCGCAGTCGAGCGTACATATTTCCGGCAGACACTCGGCCACGTGCTCCATGCGCTCCGCCGCGCTCGCCATATCTGTACCCGGTGTCACGAGGGGCAGTGGCGCCTCGGGTGGGCCAGTGACGAGATCACCGCCCATGCCAGCGGTCAGGTTCAGAACCACATCGGTTTCAGATTCCCGAATCCGTTCCGTTACCTCTCGATAAAGATCTACACGCCTGGATGCGGCACCTGTCTCGGGATCTCTGACATGGCAATGCACGATAGCGGCGCCGGCTTTCGCCGCGTCGATCGCACTGTCGGCAATTTGCTGTGGTGTGCGAGGGACAAGATGTGACTTGTCCTGAGTTCCGCCTGATCCTGTAACAGCACAGGTGATGAAAACATCTCGATTAATCTGTAATGGCATAGTCGCGCTCTTATTTTTGTGACTTGATTCGTTCCAGCGAGTGCAGATGACCTGCGTCAAACGGTCCCTGAATTACGGTTTCGCCTCCAGTCGACCAACGGATTTCGAGTCGGTCTACGCTATCGTACTCTCCAAGGCCAAAATGAGCTATTGGCTCATCAAAGGAAAGATATCCCCCGCTCGCCTTCAGCTCACGTAGCTGGTGACGGTCCCCGTCCGGGCCGTAGTGAATGACAAATTTAGTGCCGATGCCATCTCGATTGCCGACTGCATCCTTAAGCTCAAACGCAATGCTGTTTCCATCACGCGAATTATTTCGCAGCAGCCACAACGGACCGTTTATCGAGTTGGAAACGAAATCCAGATCTCCGTCCCGGTCGAAGTCGATCACCGTATAGGCGCTTACGATCATGAAGTTCTGTAATCCGAACGCATCGGTTTGATCAGTAAAGCGTTCGCCAGCCTCATTGTGGAAAAAGAAGTTTCCTGTCGTGCCAGATGGTGAAGCGCGAAACCAGGTACCGGCGACGACATAGATATCCTGCCATTCGTCGTTATCGACATCCGCAAAGCGCGCGTTCCAACTCCAGCCCGTGAATCCCACGCCGAGTTTCTCCGACTCCTCCAGGAAGCGATCATTCGCTGCATCCCGGGTGAGGAGCACATTTTCGTTCATTCGCTGCGGGATAGCTTGATCCAGCATTTCAGCATCGTGAGGAACCACCGCTTCGAAAAAATTTCGGCACAAAGCATAGGTACGAGTTTCGGTTCGCGGCATTTTCTCGCAGAGTTTCACATCCTTGTTGCGTTGCGCCGTCATCATCACCTGCATGCCAATGCAGGCCCTTCGATCTGATTCGTCGGGCACTTTGGCACATTCCCGGATATGCGACGGCTGATGATTGGCCCCGTAAAAGAATCCCTTTCGAGTTTCCATGTTCGCTTCGCAGCGATCGCGCACCGTCACATCCGCTATCTCATCGCAATACTTGTCCAGCGCCTGAATCTGCATCTTGGCCGATGGTCCGGTAGCACGCGCTGTTATCTGGTCAATAAATATGTCGAGGTCAAGATCATTATCAAAATCACCCGTATCAATGCTCATCGTAGTCTGCGTTGAAATGGGAATGAGTTCATCGCGCTTTTCGACCAGTTCGAAACCGCCCTTGCCGTCACCGAGGTAGTAGATATCCGGAGCTTCAAAGTCGTTGCCAACAATAAGGTCAAGCGCGCCGTCGCCGCTCCAGTCCGACAACAAGCTGCTGAGAGTCTCGCCAACCATTTCCTGCAGCGCCTGCACCCTGAACTCGCCGTCTTCATACAGCCACAATTCGTTTTGCGAATGCGATGGCGGATGTCTTTTGCTGGCGCCGGCAAACCAGTTGCCAATAACGGCGTCGAGATCGCCGTCTTGATCGACATCACCAAAGGACGTGGTTGAACTCAACACGGCATTGCCACGGGGTGTTTGTTTAAGCCCTGCCGACGAGAATATTCCTTCGTTACTCAACAAGTAGAAATTTCCCTGCAGGTACGTTGTTCCGAAAATATCCAGCCAACCGTCACCATTGATGTCGACCAGGGCAATATTGAAAATCGCCGTATCGCTCTGCCCGGTGACATCAATTTCCAACGGAATGAATCGTTCACCTTTTTGATTCATGAATATGACAACAAGCCGACCGTTTGCTGACACGATATCCGGCCAGCCGTCGCGGTTAATGTCACCGGACGAAATACCGCTGCCGTTGAAGAACGGGGGATAGAAGTCTCTGGGCGTAAAAGGATTCTCCTGATGAAGACCAAACAGGCTGCCGTCATAGCGGGTAAAAGGCGTATCATCGGACCCCGCACGCGGCTGAAATGCCGTTCCATTGATGGTCACCCGATTTCCGTGTCCGTCGGCAATATCGTCGGCCATCGAATGCGATGATAAAACCAACAGGCAGATTACGGCGAGCAGAATTCGAAGGGGCGTTGTCATTTAAGATTCCTGCTCCAGAAACTCCATCATGTCCTGAAGCTCAGCTTGGTAAATACCCTCGGCAATATAGCCGCCGGCGATACCCATCACCACCAGAACAACCGTAACAACCACCGCTACCCGGGGTGAGATCGTTCTCCAGACAATGAAGAACGGGTAGATACTGAATACGCCCAGCGTGAACAGCAGCGTCATCGAGTAAATAACCGGCGCGCCAGCCGATATAAGAACTGCAACCAGCACCACGTCAAAGGCGACGGGCACCGGGAGAAAAATTCCGACCAGTGCAACCGCTGTAACGGCGAGGAAACCCGCTTCGTAGTCCACAAGAACGGGCAGCGGAATTACGTTTGCAACAGTTGCCCCCAACAACCCAGCGAGGAGCATCAGAGGGACCGTACGAATCACGAGGTAGCCAAGATTTCGCAGCAGCGCCAACATTGCCCCGCCCATCGCCGACAAGATACTTTCGTCACTTGCTGCGAACTGGGTCGGCGACACCGCGCAGACCGTATCATCATAAGTTGGCAGACGCTCCTCGACGAAAACCCAGCGAGACAGCAATGGCACAATGATAAGGATAAACGTCAGGGTCAGCGTCAGTTTGATCGCGGTCAGGTACAACGGAAACATCGAGAACAGCATCGTCAACACTACGATGTTCAATGTCGGTGAACTGAACATTGTCGCGAGAGTGGTTTCAAGCCTGGCACCGCCATCGTGCATGCCTTTCGCCACTGGCGCGGAGCAGTTAACGCAAACGCCAAGTGGCGTCCCGATCGTCACTCCGATTAACGTGTTGACGAAGCCATTGCGATGTCCGCGAACGCGGACCATTCCAATCAGTGTCAGCAGGCAGGCACCAATCACGAGCCCGAACGCCATGCCCTCAAGATTGGTCTCTATCCAGTTGATTGTCGTGTAAACGACGCGTTCGACTGTGCCGTGGTTGGGCTGAATCTGGATCGAGGCCTCGAAGGCCAATGGGTCCTCAAGTGCGGCCGACCCGCCCATGATGGCTTTTTGATCAAGTGAGGGGTAGCGGGAGCCACTCCAAAATGTCACGGCCGCCGCGATAATTACAGCGCAGACGAAAAGGACTCGCTTGTTGATTTTCATCGCCAATCGCGACATTTCTTACCCAAAGATTACGGAATTATACAAATAAAAAAGGGCCCCCATAAGGGGGCCCTTTCGTCTTCTTTAGCTGTGCCTATTCGATCAGTTGAAGTCCTTGGTGAACCTCGCTGAAACCGTCATTGGCCGCATGCGCACGCCGTATTTCTGGGTTCCGCAGGTTTCCGCAGTACACTGCGCCGTGTAATACAACGGTGCATCTTCATTGGTTACGTTGGAGATGAAAAAGTCCACAGCCCAGTCGTTCTTCCCGAAACCAGCACTCAGATCAAGCGTTGTGTAGGAAGGAAGCGTGCCAAGAATATCGTTGGCAGACTGGTCCAGATCCGAATCGCGTTCTCCTTCGTGAACCAGCGCACCCTGAACGTAGGATTCCATGCTAGCCATATTGAAGAAATAGCGAGCAACAATGTTGTACTTGATCTCCGCCGTCACAGGCAATCGCGTACCCGCCGGTGCGAGATTATTGCCGTTCTTGTCGCAACAGTAGTCATCCTTCAGCTTCGAATCATAAAACGCTGCCGATGCCGAAATCCTCAGATCTTCAGTTGCCAGCCAGAGCATGTCGAGCTCAAGGCCGTTAACCTCAGCTGTCGGCCCATTGTTAACCGCAGTGATGGCGTTGTCTCCTGTAAAGGATATCTGGATATCCTTCCATTCCTGCGTGAACAACGCACCGTTAATCTGGAAACGATTATCCATCCATTGCGACTTCCACCCGAATTCGATGTTGGTCAGGAAGTCCGATAGAAAATTGGGAGCCGTCGGAGCTCGCTGCACGCCGCCCGGACGGTAACCCTCGGACCAGGTGAAATACACCATCTTGTCGTCATCGACGTTCCAGGTAAGATTCACGCGGCTAACGTTCTCAGACTCCGAGATTCCCTTATCAACATTCAGGCAAGGCTTGTTACCCCAGTCCGCCTGTCCGTTGAAGTCGGGTGTCCAACCGTCGTCGCCCTCGACCAGGTTGCATCGATTCTCGCCATTTGAAGACCAGATCGGTGTAAAGCCGAGTCCGAAGCCGAAGAAGCCCTTCACGGACACAGAAGGCTCGAAGAATCTCGTGCCGACAGTCAATTCCACATCGTCCGTGATGTCCATACTGACGCTACCAAATATCGCCCTGTCCCTGTCGTTCCGATACATGCTATTGAGATACACAACATCGTCAAAGCGGGGATCCGTTCCCCCGTTCATCTCCATGATAGGTGCCAGACCACCCTCAACTAACCAGTTTTGCTCAAAATCATGGTACTGATGCTGCCAGAAGTAGCCGAGCTGGCCACGAACGCGTTTGTCCGGATCCGTAGAGATTCGAATCTCATGGCTCTCTTTGGTATAGCCATCGTCATTCGTGAATCGCGCGCCGGACATTTGCCGCGTGCCAACGTCGGCGGCGTCAAAATAGTCTGGTACAAACTGATTCGGGATTGGTCTGGTGCCGGATTCCGAGAAATGCAGATCGGCGTAGTAACCTGCATATCCGGCGTAGTCCAGGTACAACTGGTCATACCAGTAGGAATAATCCGAATAATCGTAGGATCCGTCGACCTGACGATCAAGGTAGGAACCCGAATAGACGACATCAAAGTTTCCGATACTGCCTTCGATAGTCAGACCGAACATCGTCCATTCGTCGTCAGTGTATTCCTCCTTAAAATGAGTCACCGCATAGTCGCCGGGAACAAAATCACTCAGATCATCGCCCCAGGAACCTTTTGATTCGGATTGCTGATGAATGATTGTCGGCGAGATCGTCCAATTTTCATTCAGGTCGACACGCAATGCTGCACGCGCGCCTATAGTATCGATAGTGTTGTAGTCGTCTTTGGCCAGAGCCGCATTATCCAACGTGATGTCGTCAGCGCTGCAATCCGTCTCACTGCCGCAGTAGGTCGAAGAGGTAGGGTCCTTGTCTTCGTTGCCGGCCAGTGTTCGAGTGCCCGCGACATTGTCGATCCAGCCAGCATCAGATCGCGACCAGCCCACAAGGCGAATCGCGGAATTATCGCCAATCGGAATATTCGCGAAACCCTCTACCGTGTAGCCAGTGCCACCGTCCTTAACTGAATTCACACCGCCACTAACGCTTGAAGAAAATTCGCCCAGTTCTGGCTTGTTGCTAATGATGCGAATTGTGCCCGCTTGTGAGCTAGCGCCGTATAGCGTGCCCTGGGGGCCGGCGAGCGCCTCTACGCGGGCGACGTCGTACATGTGGACATCAATGTTGCCCTGAATCGTCGTCATCGGCAGTTCATCGAGATACATACCAACGCTGGGCTGGGAGGTGGTCGCCTGACCATCGCCCGCTGTCGCAATACCACGCATGTAAACCAGCGAGAAGGAGGAACCGGCACCAAGCGTCGGCGTCATCGCGACACTGGGCAACATCTGAGTGTAGTCTTTGAAATTCGTAAGATTCAGCTCTTTGATTGCCTGACTTCCGATCGCCTGGATGCTGATCGGAACGTCCTGAAGATTCTCAGCGCGCTTTTGCGCGGTTACGACCACCTCGTCAATTGCGAGGTTATCCTGAGCCATCAAGGCCGGACTGGTCAGAGCCACAACGACTCCGGCCGAAATAGGTGTTCGATAAAAGGTGTTCGATCTTTTACTCGTACGGGAAACCTGCATTTGCCATTCTCCATGTATTAGCTAAATAACAACAAGACGAAGTCTCGCATTGCGCTAATGCTATAACGGTTTTTACCTATTCGTCTAGTTTCATTTCGATTTTTTGTTGCCCATACGCGACAACGGGCAACATCTGGAATCATTATAAGCACCCGCTCTTATAATAAAGGTACAGCCGGATAGGCGTCCAACACATCTCCGAGCGACGTTTTGAGCGGGCCCAGCCACGGCTCGAAGTGCTGCCACTGCTCAATTCCCTGGCGATTTATCGGCTGACGAACCTGTTCAGAACTGGCGGTACGTACCGGCCGCTGGTTCTCAAAAAAGCGCAGGCACTCCGGCTCATAGTCCAGACCGCAATATGCAAGCAGATCGCGCACCACCTTTTCGGTATCCGCTACGGTGTCTTCGTAGAACACGCGATGAATACGACCGGGCAATACCTCGTCAAAATGTGCCATCAAGCGGACATAGTCCCGGTAGAAACGCCCCATATCCTCCAAGTTGTAGCTAAATACCTGCCCACTCGCGTAGAACTGCTTGAAATTTGAGAAACCACATCCCAAGGGATGCCTGCGTGCGTCAATGATCTTCGCGTTCGGCAACAAAAGATGAATCATTCCCACGTGCAGGAAATTATTCGGCATTTTGTCGATGAAGAACGGCCGATCCGTCTTGCGATGAATTCGCGTGCGCAGGAGATACTGCTCACCCAGCACACGTATCTCATCGGCAGATTTCGTGGCAAGCAACTCGCCGTGCGACTCGAAACCGGCCGCTGTCGCCTCCTCGCGCAATTCCAGAGCCATAGTGATCATGTCTGGCAATTCCATGGTGCCTTCCACCCTGGAATGGCACGAAAGCATCTGTTCCAGGAGCGTTGAACCTGAGCGCGGCATCCCAACGATAAAAATCGGATCCGGTGCCGGGCAGCCGAATCCCTGGCGCTCGCCGTAGAATGACTGGCTGAAGTTTCGCATCAACGCCTCGGCACGGGCCAGATTGATGTCGGCGTCGTATCCAAAGCGGGTGCGGTACAGGCGGTTTCCTTCGGCATAATGCTCAAAAGACTTCGCGTACTCCCTGGCATCCTCGAATGCCTTGCCAAGCGCAAAGTGAAAATGCCAGCGATTGGTATCTGAGAGTTCCTTGTCGGCCAACTGCTTGACCATCGCCGACAGGTCAGCTTCCGAAAAACGAAAGGTTTTCAGGTTTGCGAGACTCCAATACGCGTCGCCAAACGCAGGATCGCGATCGATACTCTCCCGATAGGCGGCGACACAGTCATCCGGGCGGCCTTCCGTTTTCAGAACATGGCCGTAGCTAAGCCAGACTTTGGGATTCTTCGGGTACTCAGCAAGCAAAGTTTCGTACATTTTGCTGGCACGTCCATACTCACCAACCGCCCCGAGCACGACGGCACACAAATTACGGAAATTCGGTTTATTGGGGTCGGTCGCAAGACACTTCTCGATTTCGGCCAGCGCCTCCGGAGCCCTGTTGCGACGCTGTAGCATGAGCGCATGGTTGTATCGAGCCGCCGTAAAACCGGGCGCAAGTTCGAGGCAGCGAAGGAGTAATTTCTCAGCCTCTTCGTCGCGGTCACAACGCACCGCGACCTCGGCCAACATGCGTATCGCCGCCACGTCGGTGGGTTTATCCATGAGATAACGCTTCAAGACGCGCTCCGCAGTAGCAACGTCCTTCTGAATCATTGCCGCCGCTGCTTCCTGCAGCAAGGGATCTCGCGTGGAACACTTGATGTGGCGTGCATAAGCACTATCGGCAGCTTCGACGTCACCGGTTGCCATCAGATGATCGGCGAGAACCCGCCAGGCTTCCGGATGTTCCGGCTGGAATTCGACCGCCTTGAGCAACGCCTCGATCGCTTCATCTCCGCGACCCAGCAAACCGAGCGACGCGCCCCGCTCGAACCACGCTGCCGCCCACTTGTGCTGTGCATTCAGGAGCGGTTCCAAGACCTCAAGCGCTGCCGCCGGCTCCCCCAATCGACGCCTTGCCATCGCCAGCAGCAGCAATGCCGGCGGGTGGTTCGGTATGGCGACCAGGATTTCCTGCGACTGCTCAACCGCCAGCGCAGGATCGATATCCAGCAATTGCGCTGTACGCTCGAGAGCGACCTCCAGGGAGCCTCTCCGCTCAGACTCACTGGCCACGGCAATATCCTCCGGCTTCGGGGCAAAAACATGTATAAACTTTCATAGCATGGATAATGAGCAATGATGTTCACCCTGTCCAATAACCAGGAATTTTAGCGAATGAGACTATCGATTACTTTTGCACTCATCATGCTCGCAAGCGGCCTGCAAGCGTCCGAACTACCGATGGCGAATCCCGAAGATGTCGGCTTCTCCAGTGAACGATTGCAAAAGATATCCGAGTTCACCCAGCGCGCCGTGGACGAAGGCCGGCATGCGGGCTTCGTCACGATGGTTGCCCGCCATGGCAAGATCGTGCACTTCGAGACGGTCGGACATTACGGAATCGACAACGACAAGCCGTTGGAGAAGGACGCGCTGTTCCGCATCTTTTCAATGACCAAGCCGGTGACGGCCGTCGCGATGATGATGCTCTACGAAGAAGACAAGTTTCAGATGAACGACCCGGTATCGAAATACCTGCCCGAGTTGGCCGACCTGACGCTGTTCCGGGACGGCGAACCTACGGAAGAATCCTTCAATCCAACCATAGAGCAACTGCTCACACACACGGCCGGTTTTACCTCCGGCTATCGTCCCGACACGGAAGTGGTCGACGGCCTGTACCGGGACGCGGAACTCTTCGCCGGTGCTGACCTCGACGATTTTGTCAGCAGGCTCGCAAAACTGCCGTTGAGTTTTGAGCCGGGTACGCGTTATCACTACAGTGTCGCATTCGATATTCTCGGCGCCATCATTGAGAAACTCAGCGGCCAGTCCCTCGATGTGTTCTTCCGGGAACGCATTTTCCTGCCGCTGGAAATGCACGACACCTTCTTCTCCGTTCCGGACGAGAAACTTGATCGTCTTGCCAGCAACCATTACTGGGACCGCGAACAGAGCGCACTGATACTCCCTCCTGCTGAAGTTGCGCGTCCCTGGTCGGACGTCACGCTGTTTTCAGGTGGCGGTGGCCTGGTGTCGACGGCGATGGACTACATGGTTTTTTGCGAAATGCTGCGCAGCGGAGGCAGCTATAACGGCACTCGCATCCTCGGCCCGAAGACGATCCAGTACATGACCGCCGACCACCTGACACCCGAAGTACGACTCAACGGCGCCACTGACTTTCCCGAGTCGCATCTCTACAAAGGCCAGTCAAATGGCCTGGGATTCGGCGTCATGGTGGAACCTGCGCTCAGCGA
>JAACFM010000072.1 GCA_009937445.1 Gammaproteobacteria bacterium
TGTCGTAGGTATACGTCAGGTCCCGACAATTTTCACTGAGCTCGAGGCCGTATTCGGCAAACTGTGAGGGAATCTCTGCCAGTGGTTCTTGCAGGTGCAGCACAAGTTGCTTCTTGCCCAGGTCTCGCATCAACTTGTCTTTGTCCTCGACGAGGATGATCTCGCCGTGATTGATAACACCGACGCGATCAGCCAGTTGCTCGGCCTCTTCGATGTAATGCGTAGTCAGGATAACCGTGACGCCCTCGTCACTAAGAGCAGATACAACATTCCACATGTCCTGTCGCAGCTCCACATCAACTCCGGCCGTTGGCTCATCGAGAAAAAGAACGTCTGGCTCGTGCGCCAGCGCCTTGGCGATCAGGACCCTGCGCTTCATCCCGCCGGACAACTCCATACTGATCGTGTCTTTCTTGTCCCATAACGACAGAGACTTCAGCACTTTCTCAATGTGTTCGGGACTGGCCGGTTTGCCGAATAAGCCACGGCTGAACCGGCAGGTATTCCAGATGGTCTCGAATGATTCTGACGGCAATTCCTGCGGGACGAGTCCGATCATTCCGCGCGTCCGTCTGAACTCTGTCGCGGTATCGTGTCCATCCACGAGAATCTCGCCGGCTGTCGCATTCACAATCCCGCAGACAGCATTGATCAACGTTGTCTTGCCCGCACCGTTTGGTCCAAGTAGCGCGAAAATTTCCCCCCGGTAGATTTCGAGGTGAATATTTTTGAGCGCCTCAAACCCACCCGCATAGGTCTTGGTGAGGCCTTCGATTGAGATCATTGGGTGCATCCGCCAATGATACGACGCTTTCCATCAAGAAATCTCTTTATGGTTTTGCTGCGGCATGATCCGTGCGCTGCAGCATGCCTGGCAGCAGGACGGCCGAAAACAACAGCACCAAACACTGCAACTGAGTGATGGTCAGGTTACCCAGGATTATGTGGCCATCAGCGCGCATGTATTCGATGAAAAATCGTTGCAGCGCATAGATGCAGGTAACGATTACAACGATGGTCCCACGAGGATACTGTCGCCAGGGGAATCGCCAGAGGGCCAGCACAATGACCAACAAAAGAGCTGCTTCGTAGAGTTGCACCGGCACCACGGGCAGAGAAGCCAGCGCGCCCGGGTCGATAAGGCCCATAGCGACGTGTTGTTCGAACGGCAGGCTTCCCGGCGGGTATTGCACACCGCTGGTCAGACCATTGAGAAACGCTACGGTCTGCACCTGCGACGTAAAACTGCCCGCCGTATGGTCCGACGCGATATCACCCCAGCAACAGCCTGCGAGAAAACAACCTATGCGATGAATCATCAGCCCTGCCAGGGTCGGCAGCGCGAAGACATCCAAAAGGCGCCTGAAAGACAGGTGCAGCAAACGACTGTAAATAAAAATAGCGACAGCGCCCGTGGCCAGCATGCCGAACAATCGAACGCGAATTCCGTGGTTCATCATCTCGCCCGCGACCATATGGTCCATGGGCGTGAAAATCGCGACGATGGTGCCACCGGCAACACCTACAATCAGGGCAACGGGCATCAGCAGATCAATATGCGACACATCGATCCTGATGGATGCCGCATTGCGTCGGGCATAGGCCCAGGCCACGATCGTGGCAGCAATGAAAATGAGTCCAAACGGCGTAACCCAGGCATTGGAATCGAAATGTGAGTACATAAACGACTCCTAATTCCAGTTCACGATGATATCAAGCAGTTCCTCAAACAATTCCAGCTCGGTTTCCTGAACACGTACCAGCACTACGTCGGCGTCATCCTCATCAGCGTAAAGCTCGGGATTATTCGCGTTCTTGCTGATCACTTTTTCGTAGGCGCGGCGCGTCTCATCAACGTCATCAAACAGATCCGAATTGCCATCAACGTAGCGCAACTCAATACGATCACGGCCTTTTTTGACAACGTGGAAGGTGAACCAGGCCTCCGGCTCCGCAATGCCATCGTCTAACAACATCTTTGGTTCCCATGTCATGAAAACCTCGCCACCCAGTTTTTTGACCCAGGCCTTGTATACGACCATGTCCTCAATACTCACATAGCCTTCAGTAACAGGATCAGCCGCTGCCAGTTCAACCCAGCCCTTATAAGCCGTCAGATCGAAATCGGGCAGATCCGGATTATCGCCCGCAACCAGCCCGGCACCTGAAACCAGCCAGGTGCGTTTATCATAGGGTTCAAACACATAAAAACCGGGCTCATCAAGAGATTCGCTATCCTTGAGAGTGACCCAGATACCCGTCAGCTCCGGATCGATTTTGCTTCTCTCCGGATCACCAATCGGGACTGGCATACAGGCCAGCAGCCCCGCAAATATCGGAATAATCAATAGCATCAGCACAGCACCGCTAAGTGATCGCGACTTCGATTTCATCGTCCCTACCTCCAGTTCATTTCTTCAGGCTATTTGGGGCATGGGTCACATAATGCACCCTACCCGGTCAAGTGACCTGAGGACTTTCTAATTTTCTCCTGATGATGTCGTAATACAATGCTGGTTTGCCCGGTCTTTGTATCCTGTGACCAAAACCTCTTTCGCTATTCTCGTCATCCTGATCCTCGCCACGCTCGCGATGACGTTCTTTTGGGCCAACCGCCCGCGCAGGGTGATCATAGACGTCGCGGTTCCGAAAAATTTCCCCCTGGAAAGCTTCTCACATGAAAGTTTCGAAGAATTACTGCAAATCTATGTGACAGCGGATGGCCGCGTGGACTATGAGCGTTGGTATCAGGACCCGGCATCCGTGCAGCAGCTCAACTCCTATCTAAGCGCTGTGAGCCAGTTCAGCCCGGATAATGCCCCCCATCGTTTCCGCGGTCGCAACGATGAACTGGCGTACTGGATTTACGGCTATAACGCTTATGTCATCAGGTCTGTTCTCGATCACTGGCCGCTGGACAGCGTCACCGACGTGAAAGCGCCGCTGGAGGCCATCAAAGGACTGGGGTTTTTTCACCAGTTACGATTTTCCTTCGGTGGTGAGTTCAAAAGCCTGCTGAGTGTCGAGAACAAGCAAATCCGCAAGCGCTACAAAGATCCACGTATTCACTTCGTTCTTAATTGCGCCAGCGAAAGCTGCCCGATCGCCAGGCCCGGACTTCCGGTCGGCGATGATCTGGAGCAACTCCTCGCACAGGCAAGCCGTGAATTTATCAATGACCGGCAAAACGTTGAGGTCGACCACACCGACAACGTCGTCTACCTGTCGAAAATCTTCAAATGGTACAAAGATGACTTTGTCAGTGACATTCGATTGCACGGCGGATCGACGGAGAACGAATTGATCGCGTACGTCGCAAGATACGCGGTCGATGACCTTGCCGATGATATTTTGAAGACCCAGGGCTACGAGGTCAGGTTTCGCGACTACAACTGGGACCTGAATTCAATTCACTGATCCAGCGCGTCTAGCAAAGCCCCGATCTTGCTCTCGGTAGCGATTTCACCCAGGCGCTTCGTATCAGCATTCACAGCTTCCTCGCCCAGAAACCAGACGTGCAGAAGTTTTGGCTCAGAAGCATCTGCAAACGGATTGGCCGCGGCCACAGCCGCGAACGCGCTGGCTGTGAAAACCATTAGCGATGGTCGAAAACCGAATTTTGACTCCACTGACTCTGAGATCAACCCGGATAATTCCGTGCCTGTCTTGCTGTGTTTGAAAACTGCGTTTCCGCTTTGAATATAGGTCGATACTGCTTCGCAACGAAAGCGGTCATCTTGCGTTACAGGGTCAAGGAATCCGCATAAGCGAACAGACCCGCCGAGCCACCGGTATGCAAAAACACGATCGTCTGGCCCTTCGTGAAACGCCGCTGTCGTACGTAGTCGATCATGCCCGCAAGTGCCTTGCCGCTGTACACGGGGTCGAACAACAAACCCTCCTGACGAGCCAGCATGAGGACGGCCTCGTTCATCGACTCAGTCGGTTCACCGTAGCCAGGACCAATGTAATTGCAGTCTGCAATAATGTCGTCACGCGCCACGCAGCCCGGCGCTCCCACAAGTTCGGCTGTCTCTTTAGCCAGCTTGTAGACCCGTTCTTCCTGAACGTCCTGGGGTGCGTTTACTCCGATCCCCAGTATCGGTAAATCGCTGCCGCTCGCGCGCAAGCCAACCGCCAGACCCGCATGCGTGCCGGCACTGCCTGTCGCCGTTACGATATGGTCGACGCTCAGATTCTGCTCCGCAAACTGATTGAGCAGTTCAATTCCACAGTCAACGTAGCCTAATGCGCCTACTGTATTAGAGGCACCGCCGGGAACGAGATAGGGCGTTCCGCCAGCCGCCCGTACTTCGTCGGCCACCTCTGCCATCGCCACGTCAAAATCGGTTCCGCCCGGATACTCGCGAAGATTCGCGCCAAATATTCGATCGAGAAATATGTTTCCTGAGCTCGTATAGGTTTCGCTGGGCTGATCCACACGATGTTCCAGCAAGACCTCGCACGACAGTCCCAGTTTGCAGGCCGCGGCGGCCGTCTGCCGAACATGGTTCGACTGAACCGCACCGACAGTAATGATGGTATCCGCCCCGAGTCGCAGCGCTTCACCCAGGGAAAACTCGAGCTTGCGGGTTTTGTTTCCGCCGGTTGCCAAACCCGTGCAGTCATCCCGCTTGACGTAAATATCGGGACCGTTCAAATGCTCACTGAGACGCGGCATCAGTTCCAGAGGTGTTGGTAAGTGGGCAAGTGAGACGCGCGGAAACTTTGACAGATCCATTTTCTGATCCTTGTTCATTTCGGTAGTTCGTCCTCAGCTGAGGGCGAAGCGAGGATTTCGTTCGCGAGAACGACAACGGACAGTTTACACCGGATGATCCCGGCGTTGACGGGTTTGAGTGTCCTGTGCCGTGTAAATAGGTTTCTGTAAATATTAAAAAACCGTTGTGGAATGGGACGTCTGCCGATAAGTTGATGCAACTCACATTAAACCAGCGGTGAAAACGGTAACAACGCCCGGAATCACTGCGCTTGTTACCAAGAAGAACTGGAGTCTCGTATGCAACCCTTGCCACCGAATGAATGGGACCCGTCACTGCAGCACATTATTGACGACATGAACGGGCAACCCATTCACCTGCATTGCCTGCTGGCCAATCATCCGGATCTGCTGAATGCCTGGTGGAGCTATCGCATGCACTCCGTTCAGGGCGGGGATCTCGAGCAGCGGGATTGCGAACTCGTCATATTACGCGTCGCCGTCCATATGCAGGCCTGGTATGAGTGGGCGGCACACGTTGATCGCGGCTTGACGAGCGGTCTGCAACTGAGAGAAATCTATCGAATAGCAGCAGGACCATCGGCCGATGGCTGGAACCAGCGGGACGCCATCTTGCTCAAATCAGTCGATCAATTGATCGAAAAACATCGTATGGATGTCGAAACAAAAACTGTTCTCGGCAACTATTTTTCCGAGAAGCAGATAATGGACATTATTTCTCTGCAGGGAATGTACGTCATCATCGCCTGCATGATCGGCACGTGGGACATTGATCTCGAAAATCACATCGCTGAACGCCTGCCTGACGAAATAACCGAGCAGTCATTCAGACAGCTGATTTCAGCGGCGAACCGTGACTGATTTTATTTGCACGAACACATCGTCGCCGGAGCGAAGTTTCAATTGTTGCAATGATCGCCTTGTGATTCTCGCGACCAGAGTATCGTCACCTAATCGCAACCGTACCAATTCCGTTGCAGCCGTTTCAGGCGAGGTCGCTTCGATTACAGCGGGAAGTATGTTCAGGATGGTGGTTGCTTCCGCAGCGACACGACTGAGACTGATATCACTTGCACTGATACGCAGACGCGCAGGGGTTGACTCATGACGCCCGGCAACCCACAGCTCCCCACCTGAAAAACTGAACAGGGTCAGGTCGTATTCTTCGTCATATCGGGCTTGTGTTGCTGCAATGACTGCTCCCGCATTTCGTCCGGCCAGTTGCGGCAGATCGATGCGGCTCAATGTATCCTGCAAACCACCTTCCGCAACGACTTTGCCATCGTCCAGTACCAGCAGGTGATCACTCAGGCGGCAGATCTCTTCAATATTGTGACTGACGTAAATAATCGGCACCGACGTTTCCGCATGCAGGCGATCGAGATACGGCAAGACTTCATTTCTCCGCCGCTCATCCAGCGCGGACAGCGGCTCATCCATCAATATCAATCGCGGAGACTGGCATAAGACGCGGGCGATCGACACGCGCTGTGCCTCGCCACCGGACAATTCATTCACTGAACGATCCAGCAGCCCTTCCACCTCCAGCAATCGTGCGATCTCGTTCACCGCAACGGGGGTGCCTGGGTTCCGTCGCATTCCGTACTCAATATTTTTCTGCACTGACAAATGCGAAAATAACTGTGGCACCTGGAATACAAAGCCGATGCGACGTTCGTGTACGGGCGGCGATCCGCGTTGTGAGCCATCGAGCCCCGCGATACATCGCAACAACGTTGTTTTACCCGATCCGGACTCTCCAAAGACGCCCGTAATGCCCGTCGCCGGAATCTGTGTATCGACGTCCAGACAGAATTCGCCCTTCTGGATGGCATGTTTCAGTCTGATGCTGCTCATCGTGACTGCCAGCGCCGGTTAATGAGGAACATCCCGAAGAGCGCAACAAAAGCGAACACGATAAGTACCAGAGAAAGTTGGTTCGCTGCCGCGTAATCAAGCGTTTCAACGTGATCGTAGATTGCGATTGAAACGACGCGGGTTTCGCCTGGAATGTTGCCACCCACCATGAGCACGACACCAAACTCACCGAGCGTATGCGCAAAACTCAGCACTGCCGCACTCACGAAACCGCGAATGGACAAGGGCACGGCGACAGACAGGAAAGCATCGAGTTTCGACGCGCCGAGAGTCCATGCTGCTTCGAGGTTCTTCCTGGAAAGTGACTCGAATGCGTTCTGCATGGGCTGAACAGCGAACGGTAGACTGTACAAACAGGATGCGATGACCAGGCCGACAAACGAAAAGGTCAGAGTATCTCCGGTCAACTGCACCCACCAGCTACCGATCGCGCCGTGCGGTCCGAGAACAACAAGCAGGTAAAAACCCAGTACCGTCGGTGGCAGGACAATTGGCATCGCCACTATCGCCTGAACAACAGGCTGCCATCTTGAGCGGCTTTGCGACAGCCACCACGACAATGGCGCGCCAAGAACAATCAGAATCACGGTCGTGACCGAAGCCAGTTTTATCGACAGAAACAGAGGTGCCATATTCAACTTGCCGGTACCTCGTAACCGTAGGCGCTGATCAGGGATGTGGCTGTCTCGCTGCCCATGAATTTCATGAAGGATCTGGCGGCATCCGGATTGTCCGTGCGCTTCAGGATGACGCCTGCCTGGTTAACTGCTGCGTCTGCCGGGATATCGATTGCCCAACGACAAACGATGTTTACGGGTGTGTCAGCAGCGGTCAGCTGGGATGTGGCCACAATACCGAGCGTTGCGTTTCCTGTCGCGACGAACTGAAAGGCCTGGGAGATACTCTCTCCCATAATCATTTTCGGCACCGCCGCTTCCCAGAACCCTGCCGCCAACAGCCAGGTTTTTGCCGCTGCGCCGTAAGGTGCTGTCTCTGGATTCGCAATCGCAATGCGCCGGTACGATCCGCTGCTGAGTACGCCCAAACAGGACTGACCTTTGAGCGCTGGGTCAGCTGAGATCAACGCGAGTTTTCCAGTGGCATAGGCCATTAGAGAATTATCTAATGCGTCACCGCGTGCTTCGAGCAGACGTGGACGTTGGGTGTCGGCCGCAAGAAATATGTCGTACGGTGCGCCGTTGACTATCTGCGCATACAGTTTTCCGGTTGAGCCGCTGCTGAAACGCACCGCCGTTCCGGATTCGCTCGTAAACGCTGCTGCGATTTCTTCGGCGGTACTTCGGAAGTTACTGGCGACTGCAATAGTAAGCGGCTCGTCGGCCTGCACGCTAGCGGACAAGCCCAGTGCGAGGAGTAACAGCGTTCTTGGCTGAATCACGTCGAACGACTAACAGGCAAGCTCCGCTTTCTTTTGGCGTCGAAATTTGTGCAGCAGAGGTTCAGTGTAACCGTTGGGTTGATCACAACCTTCAAATACCAATGCACAGGCGGCCTGGAAAGCGATGCTACTGTCAAAGTTGTCACTCATACGATCGTATGATGCATCACCCTCATTCTGGTTGTCGACGACTTCCGCCATACGCTCGAAAGTCTCCTGCACCTGCTCTCTGGTGGTTACGCCGTGCAACAGCCAGTTGGCTATGTGTTGACTGGATATGCGCAAGGTCGCGCGGTCTTCCATCAGCCCGACATTGTCGATATCCGGTACCTTGGAACATCCGACCCCATGGTCTATCCACCGCACAACATAACCGAGAATGCCTTGTGCATTGTTGTTGAGCTCCGCCTGAACCTCTTCCGGACTCGGCTGCAAATCGTTTGCCAGAGGCGGTCTCAGGATATCGTCGCGATTCGCCATTTTTCGTTTTGCGAGCCGCGCCTGAACCTTGCGGACATCGACAGCATGGTAATGCGTGGCATGCAGCGTCGCCGCCGTTGGCGACGGCACCCAGGCACAATTGGCTCCCGCCTCCGGATGAGCCTGCTTGCTGTCCATCATCTGCCTCATCTCGTCGGGCTTCGGCCACATCCCTTTGCCGATTTGCGCTCTCCCTGGAAGACCGCAGCGAATACCAACGTCAACATTCCAGTCTTCGTAAGCCATAATCCATGGCTGCTGCTTGATGATCTCTTTGGGCAACACCGCGCCCGCGTGCATACTCGTGTGAATTTCGTCGCCTGTGCGATCCAGAAAACCGGTATTTATGAACACCACGCGATTTTTGGCGGCACCGATACACGACGGTAGATTGATCGTCGTGCGACGCTCTTCGTCCATGATGCCAACTTTCAAGGTATTGGCCTGCAGTTCGAAAAGCTGCTCGACGCGACCAAACAAGGTATCAGTGAAAGCAACCTCATCCGGACCGTGCATCTTTGGCTTGACGATATAAATGCTACCGGTGCGACTATTGGGACTGTAGCCCTCCCGTTTTCGATCAGTGATCGCACAAGCGGTTGTGATAATCGCATCGAGTATTCCTTCGAATACTTCCTGGCCGTCACCATCAAGGATCGCGTCGGTCGACATGAGATGACCTACGTTTCTGACTAATAACAAACTGCGGCCCGACAGAACCAGCTCATCGCCCTGCGCCGACGTATAAACCCGATCCTTTGCGATCGTTCGAAGTGATTCCTTACCGCCTTTTGAAAAAGTCGCCTTGAGGTCGACCTGCATCAAACCCAACCAGTTGCGGTACACGCCAACCTTGTCTTCGGCATCGACCGCAGCAACAGAATCCTCACAATCCTGAATGGTCGTAATAGCGGACTCCAGCACAACATCGGCGACATTTGCCGTTGCTTCTTTGCCGATCGGGTGATTCGGATCAATCTGAATTTCGACGTGCAAGCCGTTATTGCGAAACAAATAGGCCTGCTGTGACTCCTGCCCCGCAAAACCAACAAACTGTTTTTCGTCCCGCAGGCCTTTGGTTTCACCGTTGGAAAGGGAAACTACGAACCTGTATGCGCCATGCGAGCGATCAAGGCCGTACTTATTCACGTCACCGTGACTTATTCCGTCCAGTGGCAACGCTTTATCCAGGAATTCGGTTGCAGCACGGATGACCGCAGCACCGCGCGTCGCGTTATAACCGGTTCCGCGTTCCTGACCATTGTCTTCGGATATGACATCCGTCCCGTAAAGCGCGTCGTACAGGCTCCCCCAACGAGCGTTGGCCGCGTTGATCGCAAAACGTGCATTGCTGACAGGAACAACGAGCTGTGGTCCGGCAATCTGCGCTATTTCCGGGTCGACATTTGCGGTGCTTATCGCCGTAAATCCGTCGTCGCCTCCCAGGTAATCAATATCCTGCAGAAACTTGATGTACTCGGAATGCGCCAAAGGAATTCCCTGACGCTCCCGGTGCCACTGGTCGATCCTCGCCTGCAAGTCGTCGCGAATGTTGAGGAGCTCGCGATTTCGCGGTGTCAGGTCATTGATGATGGCCCCCACCCCGCCCCAGAAGGAGGCGGAGTCGAAACCAATGGCTGGTAGTAACTCTGATTCCACGAAATGGTGAAATACAGGGTCTACTGAAAGCCCACCAACAGATATTCGATCATCCTGTGTCATATGCTCAATCGCCCTGGACAGCTATCCACGGCCGATCAAACTGATCAGGCGACGAACTGCTCTTCTTCGGTACTGCCGTCGAGCGCGGTCGTCGATGATAGGCCATCCATAATCGTGTTCTGTACCGCGTCGAAATAACCCGCACCGACGAAAGACTGATGCTTGGCTGCGCGGAACCCGTGCTTCTCATCTGCAAATTCCTGCTGTTGCAGCTTCGAGTAAGCATACATGCCCTCTTGTTTGTAAGCACGACACAGGTTGAACATGCTGGAGTTCAGTGCATGCCAGCCGGCCAGGGTAATGAACTGAAACTTGTAACCCATTTTGCCGAGGTCTTCGCGGAAGGTTTTCATCGTCTCATCATCAAGATTCGCCTTCCAGTTGAAAGAAGGCGAACAGTTATAAGCCAGCAGCTGATCCGGGAATTCAGCATGTATGGCGTCAGCAAAGCGCTGTGCCTGCTCAAGATCGGGCTTCGATGTCTCACACCAGATCAGATCTGCGTACGGTGCGTAAGCCAAACCGCGTGCGATTGCCTGATCCATGCCTGGGGTCGTTCGATAGAATCCTTCGGGCGTGCGTTCGCCAGTAATGAAAGGACGGTCACGTTCGTCCGAATCCGAGGTAATCAGATTCGCAGCATCCGCGTCTGTGCGCGCCAGTAGAACGGTCGGAACACCGCAAACGTCAGCCGCAAGACGTGCCGCGTTAAGTTTGGCGACAGCCTCGGCTGTCGGCACAAGGACCTTGCCACCCATGTGGCCGCACTTCTTGGCAGAGGACAACTGGTCTTCAAAGTGAACGCCGGATGCGCCCGCCTTGATCATGCTCTTCATCAATTCAAACGCATTCAAATTGCCGCCAAAGCCTGCCTCGGCATCCGCAATGATAGGTGGGAACCAGTCAATACTATCGTCGCCGTTCAATGCATGGATTTGGTCAGTGCGCATAAGGGCGTTATTAATGCGCTCAACCATCTTCGGCACGGAGTCGACGGGGTACAGACTCTGATCCGGATACATTTCACCGGCACTGTTGCCGTCACCGGCGACCTGCCACCCGGAGCAATAGATCGCCTTGAGGCCGGCCTGCACTTCCTGAATTGCCTGGTTGCCCGTCAATGCGCCCAGACCACAAACCGGGTCTTCCTGATTTATCAGGCGCCAGAATTTCTCACTGCCCATGCGTGCCAATGTGTGTTCGATCTGCACCGTCCCGCGAAGTTTGACGACGTCGGCGGCACTGTAAGTGCGGGTAACCCCTTTCCAACGGGGGCTGTTCGCCCATTCATCTTCAAGTTTGTTGATTTGTTCTTTAACTGACATGACTTCTCTCCACTGGGCAATCGCGACAGAAAACAATGATTTATGCATTTCTTTGGGTATACTACTCGGGAGAGCATTAAATTTTTACAGAAAAAATTTTACAGTGTTAATTTTACAAGAGTATTCTCATGGCGACGAAACACGGCATAAAGCGAAAGGCCCATTTTCTTGGGACAAAAATCAAGAGCTTACGCAAGCGCAACCGGCTTACGCTTGAGGATTTGTCCGTCCGTTGTATCCAGATTGATGCCGAATCCGGACCGTCGGTGTCTTACCTGTCGATGATAGAAAATGGCAAACGCGTGCCGTCCGAACGTCTGCTGCAGATCGTCGCCGAGATTTTTCAGAAGGAGCCGAGCTGGTTTTTTGATGAAACACTGGATGCAAAAGCGATCGACACGGCTCCGAGCGCTGCCGTCAGCGGTATGCCGCTGGAGCCCGGCTTTCTTTTCTCCGAGAGTTTGTTGCAACTCGCCATCCCGGAGCTGCTCGCACAAACCGGCACGACGGGCCGACAGTTTGCGCACCTGCTCATCCGCGCGCATCAGGAAGCCAGTCACAACCGATTCCCCGATATCGAACGCGCCGCAGAGAGCGTCGGCAAGAAGCAGTTCCCTCTACGTGTTGAAGATGTTTTTTCCATCGCCAGCGACCTAGGGCTGGAAATCAACTGGTTCGACAAAAGCTCGTTCAAAGACAAAGGCGACACCGACGTCCCCCTGAACATGCTGGTCCGTTCCTTCTACGATGCACCGAACAAGGTCTATCTGAATCGCTCGCTCGAGAAGAATCCAGCGCGATTAAAATACGACCTCGCAAATCATATTGCGCACAAAGTGCTGCACGATGGTGACGGAGCGCGAGCCCCGCAGATTTCGGGCGGGCGAGTCAGCGGACGCCGGCACGACGCCGATTCACCGAATATTGATGCTAAAGATGTGCTCTTTGCCTGGCGAGATTTCGAGTGCAGCTATTTCGCAGCTGCGCTGCTGGCTCCAAAGACACCGTTTCGACAGTTTCTTGCCAAGCATTCCTATGCCATCAACTCGGGCGACAAGATCGACCTGACAAATACGTTGGTGATGCGGCGCATGTCTACGGTGTCGCCTTACCCGCACTGGCACTATTTTGACGCGTATCCGCCAGGCAATCTGCGTGCCGTTTACCGCGGCAATGGTATTCCGCTGCCGTGGGGCAACATGACGATGATCTCAGATCCCTGCCAACACTGGGCCGTTTTCAGAATGCTGAATACAAGCTCAAACGAGCCGTCATCTCAAATCTCCGTGCTGCGCAGCGGCGATGACAAGCGGCTGTATTGTTGCCAGTCAATTCGAAGCAAGGACGCGGCGGGAAATCCACACGTTTTGTGCGCCGGTGTAGATCTTGCTCCGGCGCTCAGCGCTCAAAACATCGACGCGATGAAGACCATCGACATGATAGAGGCCAGCTGCAATCGCGGTGGTGGTTCCGCGGCGATACCGACTGAGGCGAGAGAGCAACTGCAAAGCATCGCCAAGATCCTGAACATTGGCTGGATCGCTGCAGGCGCTGAAAAAGACGCCACCATCATCTGTCAACGCAGTTCTAACTGCCCGCGCGACAAACACTGCCTTGGCAAACCAAAGCCAGCGCTCAAGCCAAAGATCGACGAAATTCGGGAGGCGATTCTCGCCAACTAGCTAAACACAATTCGCAGTGCTAAATAGGGGCCAATGTGTGTGACCATCAACGCGATTTTGAACTGGCCCATCATGGTGTACATAATTTTGTCGAAATCTTCTCGACTGATCGGTGTAATGATTGACTGAGTACGGTACGTCAGATTCGGCATCAGTTTCATCACGAGCGCCCAAAATAGAAGAATGCCGAAGTTAACAACCATGCTCCAACCAAGAACCGCAAGAATATTTTCGATCGCCATTTTTGTTGCTCCATTTCAATCCGCTGAGATAATGTACGACTTAGACTATACAGCGATTGAACGTGAGGCCAGACCCCATGAAAACCCCTGATGTGAAGGCATTCTTCGATGAGGAGACTTTCACTGTCTCTTACATCGTGAGTGACCCGACGACGGGCCGCGCTGCGGTTATCGACCCCGTACTGAATTACGATCCGGCTTCCGGTCGCACTGACACACGTTCGGCCGACGAAATGATCACGTTTCTCACCAAAGCAAACCTGGTGGTTGACTGGATAATCGAAACGCATGTGCATGCGGACCACCTCAGCAGTGCGCCGTATATGAAGGATAGTGTCGGTGGTCAGACAGGAATCGGCAATCGCGTAACCGAGGTTCAGGAGACCTTTAAGGGTATTTTTAATATCGAGACGCTCACAAGCGATGGCCGTCAGTTCGACCACCTGTTTATTGATGGCGAGTCATTTCGTGTCGGTGAGTTCGAAGCCCGGGTGATCGCGACACCCGGACATACCCCAGCCTGCGTAACCTATGTGATCGGCGATAGCGCCTTTGTTGGAGATACGCTGTTCATGCCCGATTTCGGAACCGCGCGCACCGATTTTCCCGGCGGAAATGCAACGCAGTTATACCGATCCATCCAGAAAACATTCAACCTGCCCGACGACACCCGCCTGTTTATGTGCCATGACTACAAGGCACCCGGACGCGACGTATTCGCCTGGGAAACCAGCGTTAAGGAACAGCGGGATAGCAACATTCACATCAACAAGACCATCAGCGAGGCGGCCTTCGTAGAATTACGAGAAGGTCGGGATGCACAACTGGCCGTGCCCAAGCTCTTACTGCCCGCTATCCAGGTCAATATTTCCGCTGGCACATTGCCCGAAGCCGAAGACAATGGCGTTCGCTACCTTAAAATTCCCTTGGACACGATCTAGAAGACTTATGACTATGATAAAACTTTCTGAAAATTACGCTGTTGCGCCGCAAGTGTTCCCTGACGATGTCACGAGGATCGCAGCAGAGGGCTTCGTCGTTATTATCTGCAACCGGCCCGACGGCGAAGAGCCGGGGCAACCCACGGCAGCAGAGGTTGCGGCGGCCTGTGAGAACGCGGGCCTCGCGTTTCACCACATTCCGATTTCAGGCGTGCCCGTTGCGCAAGAACTCATTCAGGAACAACACCGTCTTATCGAAACAAGCACCGGCCCGGTGCTCGCTTATTGCCGATCTGGACAGCGATCACAATTTATTTGGGAAGTGAGCGCCTGAATTTCCGCATGCCGCCTATCCAGCGATCGTAGTCGCCGGATTTTCGCTGGATATAGGTGGCAACCTTTGGGTGCGTCAAGATCATAAAGCGGCCTTCACGGGCCTGTTCGACAATGATGTCTGCTACTTCTTCGGCCTGCAGTATGCCGTCGATCTCATTGCCGCCAAAGCCACCCTCAGTCGCGTTGGAGTCATCCTCCATACCGATAAGTCGGGTCGCGACCGCTTGCGGACAAACAACCGACACCGTGATGCCATCATCGCCGTAGTTTATTGCGAGAGACTCAGACAGTCCGACTGATGCATGTTTGGTTGTTGAGTAGGCGGCATCGCCGATCTGGCTCAGCAGACCTGCCGCCGAGGCGATGTTAACAATGTGGCCACCGCCACGTTGCAACATCCTCGGTATCACGGCACGAGCGGCATACACCTGCGCCATGACGTTGACATTCCAGCTTGTCTGCCAGCGATCATCGATTGGATTGAGTCCGCCTTCTTTCGAGACAGAGCCCGACTCACCGTCACCGAACGCAACACCTGCATTCGAAATGAATAACTCGATCGGCCCGATACGGGTCTCAACATCCTCGACCATCCTGACAATCGCCGACTCGTCGCAAACGTCGATTTCCTTCGCTGTTCCATTGATCTCTGCGGCAACCGTCCGGGCCGCCTCACCTTCGATGTCGGCGACCACGACCTGCATTCCGTCCGCCGCCAGTCGTCGGCACAACGCCCGGCCAATACCGTGGCCGCCGCCGGTGACGATAGCGACGTCACCGCGCTTGTCGATCACTCCGATTCCTTTGTAACTGCAACGCCCGAATCGATAAACTCGAGCGCTGCTTCAAAGTAACTAACGCTCGGCATTTCTCGGCCAACATTCATAATTTCAGAGTACTCAGTATTGATAATTCCCGCCTCCCTATAGGCATCAGCTACACGACGAATTTCTTTGACATCATTGTCTCTGGATCCCGCCATGAACATGAATTTGTTTTGTTTTATAAGATCAATTTTTGGCGGCACATTGCGTCCCCATGACAACGCATCACCGTAGTAGATCGCCCCTTTGAATAATTCGGGTTTTGTTGTCGCAAGTATGGCAGCCACATGAGCGCCGCCCGAATAACCAAACAGGTAGTAGCGATTTAGGTCAATATTGTATTCACGCTCCAACACGGCCTGCGCCAGAAGCGCTCTCATTACACGCTCATTGAGCGGATTTTTATCGCCACCCCCAATCAGTCCGATCCAAATGATGTTTTTGTCTTCAAGAACAGGCTTCCAGACCTTCTTGCCTCCACCCCACTCTGCGAAACCGATAAATACCATGACACCTGCAGGCTTGGTCGGGTCGTAGTTTTCCGGCACCGATAACTGCCATGTCAGCTTTTGGTCCGACGGAAATATCGGCGATATGACTTTCGCGCCTTCTTCTCCCAGCAATTCAAGCGGAGTGACCGTCTCTTGAAAATAGCCGACACGTGGATCATCCTCGCTCCACGCCAGCGGCGATACGAGAAGGATAATCAATGCCGTTATTGCCGTGTTCTTCACATCAAATCCTGTCTTTCATCGTGTAATACAACATCGCAAGAACCATGCCTGGGTAGCGCAGCAAAGTGCCACCCGGAAATGTATACGTCGGCAAGCTTGCGAATATCTGCAATCACCTTGCCAGCAAAGGTTGCTGTTGATATGCCATGACCGGAATAGCCCTGCGCAAAAAAGACATTCGGATGCAGTCGTCCGACATGCGGCAAACGATTGACCGTCACTGACAACGTACCACCCCAGCTGTAGTCAATCGCGACATCTTCGAGCTGTGGAAACAGCTTCAACATATACGGCCGAACGAAGTTCTTGATGTCGCGAGGGAATCCGGCGCGGTAATTCTCCCCGCCGCCGAATAGCAGCCGGTGATCGTCAGACATTCTGAAATAGTTGACCACAAAGCGCGTGTCGTGAACGCCGAACCGACCGTTGATTAACTGCTCCGCCCGCGACGCTTCAAGAGGCTCGGTCGCGATCATGAAATTGTTGATCGGCATGATCTTGCCAGCGACACGCGGTTCCAGATTGCCGAGATAGCCATTACAGGCCAGCACGACAAATGATGCCTTTACCGAGCCTTTGGCTGTCCTGATCTCCGCCGGGTCCGTCTCTGAATAGCTGAGTACCCGCGACCTCTCGTATATGCGCACACCCGCCTCGGCCGCAGCCCGCGCAATACCCAGAGTGTAGTTTAACGGATGCATTGCGAGTGCTTCGGAGTCGTAGAGGCCTTCAAGAAACGTATCGGTCGCGACGCGGGCTCTGGTCTCCTCCGCGTTCAAGGCTGCGCAAAACGGATAGTCGTAGCGTTCCGCCAATACATCGGCCGTTTCTCTGCACGAGCCGAGGTATGATTTTTTGTGGACACCAAGCAACTGGCCACGCTGCAAATCGCAAGCAATATCATGCTTATCAACACGATCGCGAATCTCTTGCTTCGCCGCTTCCGCAAAGTCCCAAAGTAGTCTCGAGCGCTCGAGACCGAACATTTTTTCAGTCTCCAATACCTCTTTACGCTGTCCGCTACCGACCAGGCCGCCGCAGCGTCCCGACGCCCCGAAACCGATCCGTTCGGCCTCGAGCAAAACAACATCCAGACCACGCTCGGCGAGATTGAGTGCGGCAGAAAGTCCGGTGAACCCACCCCCGATGACACAGACATCCGCCTGTCGATGGTCCTCAAGAGCCGGGTAATCGCGTGCGCCAACCGCCGTGGCCGCGTAATAGCTGTCGGGGTATTCGCTCATTTCACTCATATGCCGGACTCCGGACGAATTGGACTACCATCAAAGAACCGTCCCAGCCGCATTTCGGTCAGATCGATGCCCGTATCGGTCCCGGTGATCAGTCCGGCGATTGCCTTGCCAGCGCCCGGCCCGATTCCGAAACCATGACCGCTGAAGCCCGTCGCAATATGAAAACCCGGTATGCAATCACTCGAGTCGATAATTGGCACCACGTCCGGAGACGATTCGATCATCCCCCCCCAGCTTTCGACAATCGGCGTATTGGCAAGCTGCGGAAACATTTTGTCCAGATTTCGTCGGATACCTTTCAGCACCGCTGGTGTCGGCGCAGGATTCAGCACACGTGTCTCTTCAAAGGGCGATGGTTTGTCCAGGTCCCAAACCTTGGGCATCTTCCACTCATCGATAAACTCCCGCCCGAAAGACAATCGTACAAGCTTCCATTCATGCAGCAATGCTGGAAAAAATTTCTTGAAATACCGAAACGAAGCAGGCGTTACTGGATGTTCGAGTACCGAACCGTGCGCGACTGTGTAACCGCCGTCTTCGCGACGTCGAATTCCGAGTCGATCATCAAAAATATTGCCATCCAGTACGTTTTTGCACGGTGCTGTTCTTGCAACAGTGCCACGGACTCTTAATTGTGGAACATCGATCCCAAGGGAACGACAAAAGATCGACGTCCATGCACCGGCGGCACACAAGACGGTCGACGTACTGATGGTGCCGAGCTCTGTCACAACAGCGGAAACCTTACCGCCGGACGTCTCGATGCCACGAACCGCACAGCCAGGCAGAATCGTCGCGCCGTCGCGCTCTGCCGCGCGAGCTATTGCTGGCGCCGCTTTATGCGGCTCGGCACGACCATCACTTGATGTCATCATCGCCCCGGCCCATTCGATCGCTGCACCGCGCACGTGTTGCTTCAGTTCTACCGCATCAATCAACCGGGTATCAATACCGTAGGTATCTGCAAGGGCAACCCACTTTTCGAAGGACTGCAGCTCCTTGCTTTTGTTCGCCGTGAAGAAACATCCACCCCGTGTGAACCCGACGTCCTCACCGGTTTCGTCTTTGAGGCCCTCCCAGATTCGCATACTCTCCAGCATCATCGGGATTTCCCGCTCGTCCCGGCCCTGGATCCTTACCCAACCCCAATTTCGGCCTGACTGTTCGCCGGCGATGTGACCTTTTTCACACAGCACGACATTGACGCCTTGTCTGGCCAAAAACCAGGCAGTGGAGACACCGATAATACCGCCACCGATAACAACGACGTCGGCGTGCGTCGGTATGGACTCCGGTTGCGTGAGGGGCTTCGTCCAGGTGTTGGAGACGGTGTTTTCTGCGGCTTGTGCCTTCATGCCGCTATGTTACAGTCTGTGACGGTCAAATTGACACCAAAAAGATGCGCTTAAAATGGACATAGGGTTACCCCTCCGCGAGCTCGGAATATTTGACTCGTCAGCTCTTCGAGAGGCTATTTTGAGCCAGGACAGGGCTGCCTGGAATGAGGATCAATACCGACAGGACGTGTACGAGGTTCACCGACAAACTGAATCCATCGTTCTTGTTTTCACCGATGGCTCCGCTTGGCCGAACAGCGAGGTCAAAAAGGAACCCGGGTGGGATCGACTGGCGGATGTCGCGTTGCCTTTGATGCACGAAATCATCGACAAACATTATCCGCAAGGCGGGACGATTATTCGCGCGATGGCCGCGAAGCTGCTTGCTGGTGGTCGTATTGATCCACACAGCGACAGGCATCCATCTTTTCATTGCGGTCACCGCATCCACATTCCGATCACCACCAATCCACGGGTTCGATTCATGATCGATGGGCGCCCGTACCAGTTCAAAATCGGGGAAGTCTACGAACTCAACAATCAGAAACAACACAGCGTAATGAACAAAGGGTCAGAGGACCGAATAACGTTCATTTTCGACTATGTTCCTCCGGGACCGCTGGCTGTAGACCCGCAGCGGAATTCACCAGACACCTTCACGCACGCCGATCAGGAATAGAAATTATCCAGTCACCCTGTTGTCCAGCCGTGGCAGCCTGATTCGATGCCGACCCACGTCTACTTCGATCTCGACGGTACCCTCACCGATCCCTTTGAGGGCATCACGAAGTGCATTCTTTATGCGCTCGACAAACTCGGGTTTCCACACCCGTCCGACGAGTATCTTTATTCGTGCATTGGTCCACCGCTGTATGACACATTTCCAGAGATGGTCGGCGAAGCGCTTACGCTCAAAGCAATCGATTTGTATCGTGAAAGATTTGATGACATTGGCTGGCTGGAAAACAAACCCTACGATGGCATTCACGACGCACTGGCGACGGTCGCAAATTCGGGTTGTGTGATGTTCGTCGCAACCAGCAAACCGCGTATCGCCGCCGGTCGAATTGTCGAGCACTTCGAGATGGGCCAATACTTTGAAAGAGTCTTCGGTTGCGAACTCGACGGAACCCGCGCAAACAAGGTGGACTTGTTGAAATACGCGATCGGGGAAAATCCTCACGCCTCGTCACGAACGATGATAGGTGATCGCAAACACGATCTGATCGGAGCTACCGCAAACGACATTCGACCGATCGGTGTTTCCTACGGCTACGGATCGTCTGATGAGCTCAACACAGCCGGGGCAACCGCTATCGCCCATTCGCCCGCAGAGCTGCCTGCAATTATAGCGAGAGACTAGATTCGGGCTGTCGCGGACCCGAGAATCGACGATATCCCAGTCCCTGTCGCTCTCCTCACCCTTAGCAAATGATCTGCATAATCGCTTGCATCGCAGACGTCAGCTTACTACTGTCTGTAGCAGAATCCGGAGCGAAAAATGTACCGACTACTTGTACCTTTGGCCATTGTGTTATTTGTTTCTGCCTGCGGCTCGAAAGAAGAAGCTGCTGTCACTGTCACGGACAACGACGATATCGATCTGATCGTTCGCTGCGGCACGCTCATCGACGGTCTTGCAGATACGGTCGTCACCGACCGTGCCATCGTCATTCGCAGGCAGCGAGTGACTGAAATTCTCCCGGGCGATGATGCTTCGCTGGCGGCTGCCGAAATCCTCGACCTCCGTGATCACACCTGCCTGCCGGGCCTGATCGACATGCACGTGCATGTCGACGGATATCCCGAGGACGCAGATGACTACAACATCTATCTGCGACGTACACCGGAAGAGACAAAGCAGATCGCAGCGGAACTGGGCGAAGTCATTCTGAAGTCCGGCTTCACGACCGCGCGAAACGTCGGCACTTACAAAGCTTGGGTGGCAAGAGACTTACGCGACCAGATCGAGGCTGGCGAGGTGATCGGACCGCGACTCAGGGTCGCCGGTCCTTACCTGACCATTCCTCACGGGGGTGGCGACATGTACATCCCGGGTGTGGACGACAGTGAAATTCCCGACTACTACCGCATGGGTGTTGCTAGGGGAGCCGATGAGTTCCGTGCTCGAGCCCAGGCTAATGTCGACGGTGGCGCGGACTTCATCAAGATCATTGCCTCGGGAGCGGTATTTGGTCACGGCGGCGTGCCCGGTGCGCCCGAAATGACTTTCGAAGAAATTGTCGCGGTCGTCGAGGTCGCCAAGGCCGCTGGCATCAAGGTCACCGCGCACGCCCACAGTGCGGAGTCGATCAAGGACGCCATTCTTGCCGGCGTCGATTCGATAGAACACGCCTCGCTCGGTGACGATGAGTCCGTTGCACTGGCGGTGGAACATGGCGTTGCATTTTCGATGGACGTCTACAACGGCACCTACACCGAAGAAATGGGTGAAACTCTTGGTTATGCGCCTGAGTTCATGCGCAAGAACGAGGAGACCACCGAAGCGCAACGCATCGTCTTTCGAAAAGCGCTGGCTGCCGGCGTCACCCTGGTGTTCGGCACCGATCTTGGCGTGCTCCCTCACGACATGGGAACACGGCAGCTTGAGGAAATGGTAAAGCACGGCATGCAGCCGATGCACGCCATCAAATCAGCAACATCTATCGCCGCCGATCATATGGAACTGAGCGGCGATGTCGGGGCGGTTGCGCCCGGGCGTTACGGCGACTTGATCGCCGTCCGTGGCAACCCGTTGAAAGATATTTCTGTTTTGCAGAAAATCGAGGTCGTCATCAAGGGTGGCGACATCGTCAAAAATGACAGCAAGGGTAAATTCGCTGACGCGGTTTATCACACCGGAAAAATCTACACGGTCAATCCCGAGCAACCCTGGGCACAGGCTGTCGCTGTTACGGCGGGAAAGATTTCTTTTGTTGGCTCCGACGATCGCGCTCGTGC
>JAACFM010000073.1 GCA_009937445.1 Gammaproteobacteria bacterium
TTTTATCCTCTGGTGACAAGCAAACCGGAAGGAACCGGGCTTGGCCTGCCTGCCGCGCAGGAATTGCTTAGCCGACACAGTGGTTTGATCGAGTTCGAAAGCCGACCTGGACGGACGGTGTTCTTTGTGCGCATTCCGCTGGACCAGACCACGGGCGACGACAATGCATAAACCCCCTCTGAAAGTCTGGATAGTGGACGACGATCAATCCGTTCGCTGGGTGCTCGAAAAAGCACTGCAGCAGGCGGACATGGAAACCCGCTCTTTTGAGCGAGCAGAGCACCTGCTTGAGGCGATAGACGACGGCTCTCCCGATGTCCTCATAACCGACGTGCGCATGCCCGGCATGAGTGGCCTCGCCCTGCTTGAACGCCTCCGAACGACCCGCCCCGACCTGCCGATTATCGTTATTACGGCACATTCCGATCTTGAAAGCGCCGTCGCGGCGTACAAGGGCGGCGCTTTTGAATACCTGCCCAAACCTTTCGACATTGATGAGGCGGTGGACCTAGTTCATAAGGCCGCCAGATCCGCTGGCATTGAGCATGACCCCGACGCCGAATCGCCCGAAGCAATAGCATCGATGATCGGCCAGGCGCCGGCGATGCAGGAAGTATTTCGCTCAATCGGTCGTCTCGCAGGATCGAGTATGACCGTGCTGATAACCGGCGAGTCCGGAACAGGCAAAGAGCTCGTTGCTCGCGCGCTGCACGACCACAGCCCGAGAGCAAACAAGACCTTTGTTGCACTCAACACCTCGGCAATTGCATCGGAACTGCTGGAATCAGAACTCTTCGGGCACGAGAAAGGTGCCTTTACCGGTGCCGACTCGCGACGGATTGGCCGCTTCGAGCAGGCGGACCGCGGGACCTTGTTTCTCGACGAGATCGGCGACATGTCGCCGGCGCTGCAAACACGACTCTTGCGAGTCCTTGCGGAAAGTGAGTTTTACCGCGTCGGTGGGCAAGCGCCGATCAAGGTGGACGTCCGCGTAATTGCGGCCACCAATCAGGACCTTGCACGCGCGGTGAAAGAATCCCGATTCAGGGAAGACCTGTTTCACCGCCTGAATGTCATCCGCATAAACACACCGCCACTTCGGCAGCGGCGCGACGACATACCGCTGCTGCTTAGCCACTACCTCGCAGAAGCGGCGGAAGAAATCGGTACACCGGCAAAGGCTGTCGACGCCGAAGCGCTCGATGCACTGCAGAATTACGGTTGGCCCGGCAACGTGCGACAGCTGGTCAATGCCTCTCGTCGCCTGACCGTCACCGCCCCCGGTGGCGTGATCACGGCACAGGACATTCCCGACGATCTTGGTGGTAGTGAGTCGCCTCGCAGCGCCGCGAAAGAATGGACGCGAACGCTGGCCGCGTGGGCCGAAACGCAGCTCCACAACAGCGACACCCCGTTACTGGACGCGGCTCTTCCCGAGTTTGAAAAGACGCTTATCGGCATCGCGATGTCACAGACGAACGGGCACCGTCAGGAAGCTGCGAAGCTATTGGGTTGGGGACGAAATACGCTGGCCAGAAAGATGAAAGCGCTGCATCTCGACGAGTAAATAGCTCCACTTTTCAATATCAGGCATCAGGAGAGAGATAAAGCGGGCGCTAGAAACTGAGCGCCTTCGCCTGCACCCGTTCTCTCTGGATGACGTTGATATTGCGCTGGAGATGTTCACCGACCCCTCTGTACTGAAGTATGCGGGTGGCGCGCTAGGGCCGGAAGAGATTCGCGCTGACCTGCCAAATTATACGAAGCGTGGCGGCGACGGGTGCATTGGAATCTGGTGTATTGCAGATCGGATTACTCGCGGTGAGTGGAACGAAAGACAGCGACCGAGCGCCTGACCCGGGTTACTGCGGCCGCTTGTCGGCCAGGCCGGCCTCTTCCAGCAGGAGCAGAAACCGCGGATCTTCGCGAATGAAGTCGTAAGCCGGATTGATCTTCATGCTGAATACGCTGCGTGAAGCGGAGTGCTCCGGCAGCGCTTTTTGCAGTGCACGAATCGTGCCCTCTGCATCACCCACAAAAGCCAGCACCTGAGCAAGGTCTTCACTGCCGAGCTGTGTTCGGGCGATAAGCTCATCAGTCACGTTGCCGACTTCGCCGCGCTCGGCGTAGGCAATAAACATATCGCCAATGAGACGCGCTGCAGTCGGATCCGCGCCCAGCGCTGTTACGTAATCCACATACGTATCGGCGGCATCGGCCGGGCGATTTGCCCGCAGCTCGTGAAGGAACAGGTTGCGCCGCTGCACCATAAAGTCCGGCACGGCCTCAAGCAGGCGCCGGACAATTTGCAGGGCCTCGTCGAACTGTCCCGCGTCCACCAGAATGTAGGCGAGATTGGTCTGCATCATGTTCGAATCAGGGGCAACAGCGACCGCATGCCGGGCGTGCAACAGCGCTTCCTCGAACTGCCCCTGGAAAGACAGCACATGCGAAAGCCAGTGCAGGACATTAATGTTATCCGGTGCAACGGCCAGCGCCTCGCGAAAGATTTTCTCCGCACTATCCCAGTCGTAAAACCGCAATTCATACCAGGCGTGAGTGGCCTGAACTTCGGGAATACCCGGGTCGAGATCAAGCGCACGTCCGACCGCCGCTCTCGCCTTGTCTTCAACAAGCTGCCTGTCGGCCGACGATGAATATTCGGGCAGCAACATGTAGGCGTCCGCCAGTCCCGACCAGCCCAGCGCGAAGTCCGGGTCCAGTTCGACGACGGTCTCGAAATACTGAATGGCCGCCTCCAGCGACTCGGCCGTTCTTTCCTCGAGCAATGTCCGTCCGACAAAATAGGAATCCAGTGCTTTGATGTTTCGCGTTGGTACGCGGCCGAGCCGCTCTTGTTCCTCAGTTGTCAGCGTTGCCTGTAGCTGATCCGCTATCGCCCTCGCGATTTCACCCTGTATCTCAAAGACATTCGCCGCAGTAAGCTCGCGCTCGAATGCCGCAGTCCAAAGGGGTTGGTCCGCGGCCGCATCGATGAGCTGCACGTTGATGCGCACGATGTCACCGGCCCGCTGCACGCCACCTTCGACGATTGTCGACACGCCAAGTTCGCTGGCGATCTCAGGGACCGTCTTGACGCTATCCCGGAACCGCAAAACCGTCGTCCGCGAAACGGTACGCACCGTTTTGATTCTTGCAATTTGCGTCAGGAGGTCAGCGTGAATCCCGGAGGTAAAGGGCGCATTCGCGTCATCATTGTTGAGGTTGATAAACGGCAAAATAGCGACCGATGGGTCGAGCGCTGCGTTCTCCGGCGGGGCTTCGGGGCCAAAGGGGTCAAATGCAAACCAGGCCAGTGTAGCCGCGATAACCGCCAACAGGGTGTAGTCAATAATGCGCCTGGGGCGGCTCGACTTGACTGATTGGTCTGGCCCGACACCGTCAGGCCTTAGTTCCAGAGTCCAGGCCAGTATCAGGGCGACGGGGAAGCCGAGCACCAGCAGTGCGAGCACCAGCCTCTCGAACCACTCTGGCAAACTCATAATAGGTGCGATGGTTGCAGCGACCTGCAGCAGAAGCCAGGCGGCAACAATATACACAGCGGCAGCGCGAATTACTTTTCGACGTTGCATTTCTTGAAGTATTGCCATCGCTTCCTCCCGCTCAATGCCGCATGCGGTGATGCCCTAGTTGAGATAACCGTGCAGCCACCGGTTAACTTCATTGTGCCACTGAATCGAATTCTCGGGTTTCAATACCCAGTGGTTCTCATCCGGAAAGTACAGGAAGCGACTGGCGATACCGCGTCGCTGCAGTGCGGTGAACGCAGCGATTCCCTGGGTTACCGGAACACGATAGTCCAGTTCTCCGTGGATAACCATCATGGGCGTTTTCCAGCGATCGACGAAGTTCACCGGGTTGTGTTTTTCGTAGGCCTGGGGGTTGGCGTAATACGGGCCGCCATGCTCCCACTCGGGGAACCAGAGCTCTTCCGTCGTGTAGTACATAGAGCGCGAGTCAAAAACGCCGTCGTGATTCACCAGGCAATCGAAACGTTCCGGCCAGTTCCCCGCGATCCAGTTAATCATGTAGCCGCCGTACGATGCGCCGAGTGCACAGACTTTCTCGCCGTTCAGGAAGTCGTACTTTTCAAGCGCAGCCTTAAGGCCGAGCTGCAGATCGACCAGCGGATTGCCGCCCCAGTCACCGGAGATACTGTCGGTGAAGTCTTGCCCGTAGCCGGTAGAGCCATGGAAATCGATGAAAACGGCGGCAAAGCCCTCGCCTGCATAGGTCTGTGGGTTCCAGCGATAGTGGAAGTGATTACCGAAACTGCCCTGCGGTCCACCGTGAATGAGAAACGCAATGGGATATTGTTTGTCTTTCTGCAAGCCCACGGGTTTGACGACGTAGCCGTAGACCGTTTCGCCCTTCGCGCCAGTAAACGAAAACTGTTCGTAGTCCCCCACCTCGACCCCGCGCATTTGCGGAACGGAGAAATGCGTTAGTTGCCTGGCGGCGCTGCCGTCACCGGCGAGCACGAAAAGTTCGCTCGGATTCTTTAGGTCATCTTTGGCGAACACCAGGCCGTTTGCCGAGGTGTCAATTGCGCTGACGTTGCCATGGTCGACAAGCTTCTGTGTCGATCCTGTAGTGACGTCAATTTGCCACAGGGTCTTGTTACCGACGTCCTGGGCGTTGGCGTAAAGAGATTTGCCGTCATGCGAAAAAACGATGGATGACGGTGAGTGGTCCCAATCTGCTGCGAGCTCCCGGGTTTTACCCGTTTCAAGATTCCTGAGCATGACTCTAAATCGATCAGCCTCGAATCCAGCCCGCTCCATCGACAGGTAGGCCAGGCTATTACCGTCCGGACTGAGGACGGGCTGGGTGTCCCAGGCGGGATTTGACTCTGTCAGATTAATCGTCGGCCCGTCACCATTCATGGGTGCCGAGTAGAGGTCGAAATTCGTCGAGCTTGGTTCATCGCGGTCTCGAATTCGTGCCGTGAAATACACCCTGGAACCGTCTGCCGATATCGCGTACTCCTCGTTTCCACCCCAAACGCGCGACGGAACATCCGCGTCTATTGCCCCGCTCAAGAGCAGCGGCTCTTTACCCGAGGCGACACCACCCTTAAGCGGCAGGGCGAACAGGCGAGAGCGCTTATCCGATAACCAGTGATCCCAGTGCCGCATAAACAACTGGTCGTAGATCGCACCGGTTGTTGGCGATTCCTCTAGCGCCTTGTTCCGCGACGCTGTGCAGTCGAGATCGTCGCAGTCAGGGAAGACTTCCAGGGAAACCACCAGACGATCGCCCTTCGCAGTAAGGCGATAGGTGCCGACATCTATCGGCAGGTCAGTGACCTGAGTGGCTTTGCCGCCGCCAGGCTTTATTCGCCATACCTGAGAAGAGTCGTTACGAGAAGAAAGGAAATAGACGTGCTTCCCATCAGCCGACCAGGTCGGATCAGAGTCGTTTGCCTCATGACTGGTGAGTTGCTGAGTGCTCTTGCCATCTATGGCTGACACCCAAAGGTCGGAGCGACCCTTGTTAGCGGCCATATCAGTTTTGCGAAGTGTGTAGACAACTCGATCGCCATCGGGCGACACGTTCGGCGCGCCGACACGGTCAAGTCGGACCAGGTGTTCGATGGAGAAAGGCTCTGCCGAGGCAAGCGGCCCAAGAAGGCACCCAATAATCAATAGCGAAACTGGAAGCCGGTAGCGCATTTCTTCGTCCTTATATGTTTGTTTCAGAACAGCCCGTCATGGAGCGGATGGCTTACAAAATCAGAGACCCGATCAAAGCGCTAATGTTGTCCATCTTGTGCCGCGTCAGATAATCCTGAATACCCTGATTAATTTTCTTGCAGACCAGCGGGTCGTAAAACAGAGCGGTGCCAATACCCACAGCGGAGGCACCCGCGATCAAAAACTCAATCGCGTCTTTCGCCGTCGTAATGCCACCCTGGCCAATGATCGGAATGTTGTGAGGTTTTGCGACCTCGTAGACCTGTTGAACCTTCAAAAGGGCAACGGGTTTGATCGCCGGACCGGACAGGCCACCGCGAACATTTCCTATGACAGGGGTGCGTGTTTCGCTGTCGATCGCCATTCCCATCAGGGTATTAATTGCGGCGAAGCCGTCGGTGCCGGCCTCAATACAGAGCCGAGCGTTTTCCTGAATATCGGTCTGGTTCGGTGACAGCTTGGTGATGATTGGCTTTGAGGTTTTTGCGCGGCAAGCGGCGACAACACGCGCGGACATTTCCGGGTCATTGCCAAACTGCACCCCGCCCTCTTTGACATTCGGACACGAGATGTTGATTTCGATCGCGTCGATATCCGAATCGTCAAATTGCTCGGTGACCCGTTCGTACTCGTCTATCGTTGATCCCGACACGTTGGCAAAGAAGCGCGTTTCCAAAAAGTCGAGGCCGGGTAAAATATCATTAACGACCTTACCGACACCGGGGTTTTGCAGGCCGATCGCGTTCAACATGCCCTCGGGTGTCTCATACACACGATGCGGTGCATTGCCTGCCCGCGCGGCACCGGTAGTGCCCTTCAGGACAACCGCGCCGACATCTGCGTTCGAGAATCCTTCGACCCGCGTGTATTCCTCTCCGAAACCGACACAACCGGAGAGCAAAACGATGGGGGATGCCATCGGGATGCCGCAAAACTCAGTCTGTAAGAGATTGTTTGTCATCGGGGCGGAATCATACATTAGTTGTCGCGGGCTGGGCGCGCTCCTACACTAGCCACTATGTTTAGCCTGATTCTTTACGAGCCGGAGATTCCACCCAATACCGGCAACATCATTCGGCTGTGCGCCAACACCGGTGTGCAGCTGCATCTCATTGAACCACTGGGTTTTGAGCTTGACGAGCCACGCCTGAAGCGTGCGGGTCTCGATTACAGAGAGTTTGCGACGGTTGTGACGCACAAGTCGCTCGCCGCCTGTCTGGCGTCTCTTGGGCAACCGCGTGTTTTTGCGCTGAGCACACGCAGTACAACGCGGCATGATGTCCCCGAATATCGGCAGGGGGATGCGTTTTTGTTTGGTCCGGAGACGCGTGGACTACCGCAAGATGTACTGGAGTCGGTTCCTCCCGAACAACGATTACGATTGGCGATGCAAGAAAACAGCCGCAGCCTGAATCTTTCGAATTCAGCTGCGGTCGTTGTCTATGAGGCCTGGCGGCAGTTGGGTTTTGCCGGAGGAAACTAAGCGGGTTTGATGTTGCTGTTCAGGCGGAACAGATTGCCCGCGTCGTACTCGCTCTTGATTCTGACAAGGCGCTCATGCGCCGGACCGTAGTTACTCGCGACGGACTCCGGGTTGGACTGAATGTTGTCGTAGTATCCGCCGGTAAATGGCGCAAGCTTTGAGAACCACTCACGGCCAATGGCCATGGCTTCTGCGTCCATGGTCGGGTCGCTCCAGCCGCCGCCAACGCTCAGCATTGTTTCTGCGTTGCGGTGCGGGAAGGCCGTATCGACATCGTCAACGCGATTCACGGCCCCACCTGCGGTGTGGGTAAACATGGCCATCCGAGGGTCCTGAACAAAGGCCTCGATCATCGTGTCAACGAGTTCCTGGGTCCACTCCCTGACCATGCCGTTCTTGGCATATGAACGAATACCGTGTCCGAATGCGGCATCTTCCTGAGTTTGCATGACGGTGTAGTCCTGCATTTTGACGCCATCGTCTATAGGTGCGCCCAGCGCCCGAAGCGGCGCGAGCTCTTTCTCGCCAGCCGCTGGATCACCGGCATAAACCACCTCCATAATGACCATGCCCGCACCGTCACCGCCGGTTGCCATCGCCGGCCCGGTGTACATCTCATCCGACAGGCCTGCCGACCACTCGGCATAAAACTCAAGCACATCGCGAGCCTGCGCAATCGGCCAGATGATGCTGCCCGAGAGCACGTTGCGATCAAAGGGATACAGCTGGAAATCGAATTCGGTGACAACGCCGAAATTGCCGCCGCCGCCGCGAATAGCCCAGAAGAGATCCGCGTCCTCTTCGGCGCTGACGTTTCGCACCCGGCCATCGGCAGTGACCATCGTCGCGGCGCGCAGATTATCGACCGCCAGGCCGAACTTACGATTCAGGCGACCGTAGCCACCACCCAGCGTGAAGCCCCCGACGCCCGTATGGGAGACGACTCCAGCGGTCGTTACCAGCCCATACGGTAAAGAGGCCTGATCGAGGTGGCCCAATAACGCACCGCCATCAACGTGGGCGCGTTTCTCGTCTACGTCGACCGTTACGCTGGTCAGCTGCGAAAGGTCGATCATCAGCCCGTCATCGCAAACAGACTTGCCCGGCCAGCTGTGGCCACCGCCACGAACCGCAACCAGCAGTTCGCGCTCGCGCGCGAAGGTAATGGCATTGGAGACATCCTGATTATTCATGCATCGGGCAATCAAGGCGGGCCGCTTGTCGTGCATACCGTTCCATATCTTGCGAGCGCCGTTATAGTCGGGGTGGCCGGAGAGCAAGACCGGGCCGGTCATCGAGTCCCCCAGTTCACGAATCGCCGCCCTTTCCAGTTCGATCTCGGCGCCATCGAGTGATATGCCGCGAATGCTGGTATTGGCCGTCGTTGCGACCGGCGGTTCCGAACGGCCACAAGCCTTCAATAGTGGAAGGGACGCGGCTATGCCTGCGGCGAGTGCCGTCCTGCAAAAACGTCGTCTGTCCATGCTTGTGCTCCTATGCTGGGTCGATGTTGCTGTTCAGGCGGAACAAATTGCCCGGGTCATACTGGCCCTTGATGGCCGAGAGTCGCTCATAGGCCGGCCCATAGTTGCCAACAGATCCCGACCCGTCGAAATCGATATTGTCGTAGTAGCCGCCAACGTGCGGTTCGATGGCGCTGTATACCGCGCGCGAAGCGGCGATGTATTCGTCATCCTGCGCGGCATCTGCCCAGCCGGAAACAACAACGAGCATGATTTCCGCATTGCGATGCGGGAACGCCGTGTCGGATTCGCCGACGCGCTTAACCGCTGCTCCGGCAACGTGGTTGGCGACGAAGATACGCGGATCGTCAGCGTCGATTATTGAGTCCACCAGCCCCTGCGACCACTCTTTCACCATGCCGTTCTTGGCATAGGAGCGCACCCCGTGACCGAATGCCGCATCGAGGTTGGTCTGCATGACCGTGTAATCCTGAAGCATTACGCCGTCAGCCATCGGCGTGCCGATCTTGCGCATGGGCTCGAGTTCTTTTTCGCCCGCAGCCGGATCACCGTTGTAAACGACGTCGATCATGATCACGCGGACGCCATCGGGTGTTGTGGCTATCGTTGGGCCGGCGTACAGCTCATCGGACAAACCCGCTGACCATTCAGCGTAGAACTCGAGGACGTCTTTGGCTTGTTCAATCGGCCAGACAATGCTGCCAGACAGGACGTTGCGATCGAACGGATGCAGTTGAAACTCAAACTTCGTCACAACGCCAAAATTGCCGCCACCACCGCGAAGCGCCCAGAACAGGTCTGGATTTTCATCGGCACTGGCTGTGCGAACCTGTCCGTCAGCCGAGACAATTTCGGCCGAGAGAAGGTTGTCGATAGCGAGCCCGTATTTGCGATTCAGCCGGCCAAAACCACCGCCAAGCGTGAAGCCGCCGACGCCGGTATGAGAAACAACACCAGCCGTTGTGACCAGACCGTGTGGTAGTGAGGCCTGGTCAAGATGCCCGAGCAGCGCACCGCCACCGACATGAGCACAATTCTTGTCCGTATCGATGGTGACGTTCGTTAGCTGCGACAGGTCGATCATCAGGCCGTCGTCGCAAATGGATTTGCCGGGCCAGCTGTGTCCGCCACCGCGAACGGCGACCAGCAGGTTGCGTTCTCTGGCAAAGCTTACGGCGTTGGCCACATCGCCATTACTCATACAACGAGCAATCATTGCCGGCCGCTTGTCGTGCATCCCGTTCCAGATCGACCGGGCACCGTCATAATCGGGGTGGCCGGACAACATAACCGGTCCGGTCATGGATTCGCCGAGCTCCTTGATGGCGGCCCTCTCAAGTTCAATTTCAGCGCCATCCAGGGAAATGCCACGAAGACTTGTGTTGGCGGTTACGGCAACTGGCGGCTCTTTGCGGCTGCAGGCGCTTAAGAGCGGGTACGAGGCCGCAACACTTGCGGCGAGAGCGGTACGGCAGAATTTACGACGATCCATGCTTGTCTCCTTATTTAGTTTTTATATTCTTGTTCTAATAAAAGTTAGTATAGATGCCAGTGAATGCTCCCGCTATTGTTCGTGTTCGGACTTGAGCTCCCGCCCCATGAGTGCCCCAACCGCCTCGAGTGGTGACGCGCCCTCGTAGAGAATTCGATACACCTGGTGGCAGATCGGCATTTCGATACCGAGATTGTCAGCGACCTCTTTGACCGCTTCGGCGGCCAGAACGCCCTCAACAACCTGCTGAATTTCTTCCTGCGCCTCTTCCACCGTCTTGCCGCTTGCGAGAGCCAGGCCCATTCTGCGGTTGCGCGACAAATTGTCGGTGCAGGTCAACACGAGGTCGCCCATTCCTGCGAGACCCATCATGGTTTCCTGTTTGGCACCGAGCGCAACGCCAAGGCGAGTGAGCTCGACAAGGCCGCGCGTGATCAATGCTACCCGGGCGTTGGCGCCAAAGCCGAGCCCGTCGCACATGCCGGCACCGATAGCGAGTACGTTCTTGATGGCGCCGCCGACCTCTACGCCGATAAAATCGTTGGAGGTATAGGCGCGAAAATTCTTGCCGGATATGGCGGTGGCGAGTGATTGTCCGAACTCGGCGTTATTTGACGCGATGGTCATCGCCGTTGGCAGCCCTTCAGCAACCTCTTTGGCAAATGTCGGACCGGAGAGCACCGCAACCGGACGATCTTCCCCGAGGACTTCAGCGGCGACCTGGTGCGGCAGCTTGCCGCTGTGCAGTTCGAAACCCTTGGTTGCCCAGCAGACCCGGGAATCCGACCCAAGAAAAGGCAGCGCGGTCGTTAGCGTGCCACGAAGTCCGTGACTTGGAACGACGACGAGAATGTCGCGTACGCCGGATAGACACTCACCGAGATCCGGACAGGGAACGAGGTTGGGTGGAAACTTGATGCCGGGCAGATAGCGAACGTTCTCGCGGTCCTCCACCATGGCCTCCAGCAGGTCGAGCTCCACGACACCACCAAGACGGACGTTGCAGCCCGAGCGAGCGAGTTGCAGAGCCAGCGCCGTTCCCCAGGAACCGGCGCCAACGACCGCAATCGTTTTGGGGGCTTCGTTACTTATTAGTGCTTCTCCGCTTCCTCAGCCTGCGCTGCCGCCTGCTTCTGCTTCGTCTGGAAGTACAGCGCGTCGAAGTTGATTGGCTGCAGAACGAACTCGGGGAAGCCGCCCTTCTGAATCAGCGACGCGATTGTTTCGCGCGCGTAAGGGAACAGGATATTCGGGCAGAAGCTACCGATAATTGCACCAAGCTCATCGCCTTCGTAGCCAGAAATCTCGAAAAGACCCGCTTGCTGCAACTCGACCAGGAAGAACGTCTTGTCACTTTCTTTCGCTTCGACCGTAATAGTTAGCACGATTTCGTGCTGATCATCGTCAATCTTTGTGTGGCTGCTGCGCAGATTGAGGTCTGTTTGTGGCTTCCAGTCAGACTGACGGAATACATCCGGTGCCTGCGGAGACTCGAAGGAAAAGTCCTTCAGGTAAATCTTGCCGATCGATAAACGCTTCTCAGCGGGTTTTTCTTCTGCCATTTTCTTTCCTATCAGTCGTTATTGCCCGCAGGTTATCTGGCGAGCAGTTCATCGAGCTCCCCACTCTTGTCCAGAGCAAAGAGTTCTTCAAATCCACCAACGTGGGTGTCACCAACAAAAATTTGCGGCACCGAGTGGGCGCCGCTTCTTTCCTGCATTTCTTTTTGCTTTAAGGGGTCATCAGTAATGATGATATCCTCAAAATCAACCGCTTTCTTGGTCAAAAGCATCCGCGCGGCGCCACAGTATCCACACGTTGTGTTGCCGTAGACGGTGACTTTGCGCGGTTTGCTCACATCAACCCTGCTTTTTCTTCGCCTTCTTCGCCTTCTTGGCCTTGGTCTTCTTTCCGGTGACCACGGGAAGCCCCGCCTGGCTCCAGCCAGCCATGCCGCCCTTCAAACCATAGACACTTTCAAAACCGGCTGCACGCAGCGACGTCACCGCTTTGGTTGACGTTATTCCCGCATCACATACGGCGATGATTGGCTTGGACTTGATCGAATCGAGATTGGCCATTTTCGCCTCAAGCTCGTCGGACGGTATGTTTCGCGCGTTGACGATATGGCCTTTGGAAAAGGCATCGACGCTACGCAAATCGATTACGATCGCATCATTATTGATAAGCTTTACGGCGTCTATCGACTCAACGTTAACGAGACCGCTGGCCTTGCGGCGCAGCTCCGAGAACACGAGAACGAAGAAGCTGATCATCAGTGCCAGCACCAGCCACATATTGTTGCTGGTGAATTCTAATATTTTGTCCATGAATTACTCAGGCAGAGAAGATGCTCTCTGCAGGAAGATTGTCAAACGCGGGAGTATACCTGTAAAAGCGGCAGGAAATACCCCGCTTAAGGCTCTACACTCTGCCGCCATGGTCATACGATTCACCTTTTTTTTACTGTTGATGGTGGCAGGTGCCGCGGCGGCCCAGAACCCCAGTGGGGAGCTGGCCAAGGTGAAAGAGCGCGAGCTGGAACAGGTCCGGGCGCGGATCAGCGACCTGAAAGAGAGCATGGACAAGAGCGCCAGTGAGCGAGATCGTCTGACCGGGGAGCTGCAGGACATTGAGGTCGCGATTTCCGAGCAGCGTATGCGCATCAAGGATATCGAGCGCGAGCAGCGCTTTGCAGAGAACAAAAAAAGGGCGCTCGACGCCGATCTCGCGGGCCGCGAGGAACACCTGGATGCCGAGTCGGGAGAGCTGGCCAAGCAAGTGCGGGCCGCGTATATGAGCGGCGGCCAGGAGAAGATCAAGTTACTCCTGAACCAGCGGGATCCGGCAACACTGGGTCGCTTGATGGCCTACTACCGCTACCTCAGTGACTATCGAGCTGAAAACATCGCGGCGGTAATGGAGGAGATTCGAAAGCTGGGAGAGCTGCGCAGTCAGATCGCCGCAGAGGGGGCCCGCTTGGAGAGCCTGTCGAAAAAGCGTTATGCAGAACTGACGCGACTGAACGCCTCACAGGATGAGCGCCAGAGCTTGTTGGCGAGCCTGAAGAAAAAGATCGTGAACGATGGTGAGGAGGTTGGCCGCCTTGCTGCACAAGAGCAGGATCTCACACGGTTGATCGCGGAACTAACGAGCATTCTGTCGGATTACCCGATCAGCTCTGAAGCGCCGTTCAGCCAGCACAAGGGAAAGCTCACCTGGCCGGTGGCCGGGACGCTGATACAAGATTTTGGGCAGCCGCGCGTCGGTGGCAACATCAAATGGAACGGCGTTGTGCTGGCCGCGCCCCGCGGGCGTGAGGTGCGGGCGGTTTATCACGGACGCATCGCGTTTGCGGACTGGCTTGCCGGTATGGGTCTGCTCGTGATCGTCGATCACGGTGAGGGCTATATGACCCTGTACGGATATAACGAGACCATTCTGAAGAATGCGGGTGATTGGGTTGCGCCGGGCGATGTGATCGCAACCGTCGGCGACAGCGGCGGACAACAGCGAGCCAGTGTGTACTTCGAGCTGCGGCGTGGCACGAAGCCTGTGGATCCCAGGAAGTGGGTGACACGGCGACCTGGCAGTTAAGCGACACATTTGATCGAGACCGGTGTCTGAAAGACCTACCGGTGGGGTTCTTGGTCCGGTATTGCCTGCGGATAGGCGGCGCCGTCTCCACGGGACACAGTCAACAGCATCTCTGCGCCAATCCTCTGAAACCGTCATTACGATCAGGTTCAAAGTTGTACTGACGGTTCATTATTGCGCAAAATTCTGTGCTAAGGTCGACGATGGTGCCACAAGAGCCAAATGCCGGCGCGCCAGGAAAATTCTATGTCATTGAAAATTCGAGTAATTCTTGTTGTCGTCATCGGTGTCGTGATGGGCCTGAGCCTGTCGATCGGCGGCGGCCTTCTGGGCAAGCAAAAGCCCCCTTCGAAAGAAGAGCTGGCCTGGGAGCAGGCGCAGTTATTCGCGGAGGTCATCGAGCGGGTGAAGCGCGACTATGTCGAGCCGATTGATGATGCGGAATTACTGGAAAGCGCGATCCGCGGCATGGTCGGTGACCTGGACGCACACTCAGAGTATCTCGATGCCAATGAATACCGGGATATTCGAGTCAGCACGACGGGTAGTTACACGGGCGTGGGCATTGAGGTGGCGCAAATCGAGGGTGCGATTCGCGTGATTACACCGATCGCCGGCTCGCCAGCTGCACGGTCGGGTATCAGAAGTGGTGATGAGCTGGTTGCTGTGAACGGCCAGGCGATCGAACGCGGTCAGCTGAAAGACACCATGAACAGACTTCGAGGGAAGGCCGGCTCGAAGGTCAAACTGTCGGTGCTTCGTGACGATGTCGTTATCGACCACGTGATGCATCGCCAGATCATTCGTGTTGCCAGTGTCCACAAGGAGATTCTGCTGCCGTCATACGGCTACGTACGAGTCAGTCAGTTCAGTGAGAATACAGCGCGTGAGTTGAGCCGCGCTGTTGATGATCTTCAGGAAGCCAACGCCGGCATGCTGGAAGGATTGGTCCTCGATCTTCGCAACAACCCGGGCGGTGTGCTCGACTCCGCGGTGGACGTGTCCGACCTGTTTCTGGATTCCGGCGTGATCGTTTCAGCAGACGGCCGTGCTCTGGACTCTCGCTTTACCCGCTCAGCGCATCGCGGCGATATTTTGGACGGCGCACCGCTGGTCGTGCTCGTGAACGGTGGCTCCGCGTCCGCGTCTGAAATTGTTGCCGGCGCTTTGCAGGATCATAATCGGGCAACCATCGTCGGCACACCGACGTTTGGCAAAGGACTGGTGCAGACGGTTATGCCGTTGTCCAAAGGGCGCGCGGTGAAGCTAACGACTTCACGCTACTACACACCGTCCGGTGACTCGATTCATGAAATTGGTATTACTCCCGACGTATTGACCCAAGAGACCCCGGGATTCCCGGATCTGAGCTTGTCCGGACTTCTTGATCGAGAGGCCGACATTCAGCTGGCTGAGGCGCTGGAACAGCTTCGACCCAAAGCGGTGATGCACAGCAAGGCAGAATGACGGCGCTACGATTTTGCGTTGTCGCGCTGCTCACGCTCCTGGCATCCGGATCAGCGGCGACGAGCCCACCGCGTATTGCGATAATCATTGACGACCTTGGCTATCGCTTTGACGCCGGTCAGCGAGCTATTGATTTGCCGGGACCGATTTCCTTTGCCGTTCTTCCCGGAACGCCGCGCGCGGCGGCTCTGGCAACGCTGGCTTTTGAGAGCGGCAAGGAAGTGTTGTTGCACCTGCCATTGCAGGCGATGCCGAACGATGCGGTTCAAGAGCCGCTAGGACTCAATCTGGACATGAGCCGGCGCCAATTTGGCGATACCTTTGAACAGGCGTTGAACTCTGTACCGTACGCTATCGGCGTCAACAGTCATCGCGGCAGTATGCTCACCCGACACCCCGGCCATATGCAATGGCTGATGGATGAAATTCGTTTGCGCGAAAACCTCTTCTTCATCGACAGCTATACAACCCATCAGAGCGTTGCGCTGAGAATTGCAAATGAGACGGGTGTCGATGCGCGCAAGCGCGATGTGTTTCTCGACCCGGACCGCAAGCCGGAAACGGTCGCCAGGGAATTCGAGCGCATGAAAAAGCTGGCGGACCAGCGAGGTTCCATCGTGGCGATTGGCCACCCGTATGCAGAGACGCTGGAATTGCTTGAGCGCGAATTGCCAAAACTCGCCGACGCAGGTTATGAGCTCGTGACCATCAGTGAGCTGGTGCGACAACCGTGAGTTGGTACGACGAGAAAATTCTTCCGTGGATGATCAATGCGGCCTGTGGCAGCAAGCCGACACAGAAGCAGCGAGAGAAAATCGTACCTCGCGCCCGGGGTGATGTTCTGGAAATCGGCTTTGGCAGCGGCCTGAATCTGCCGCACTACGATCGCGAAAAGGTGCGCCACATATGGGGCCTGGAGCCATCTTCCGGGATGAGAAGGATCGCGGCCGAAGCGATCGCGGCATCTGGTCTGGAGATTGAACTCATCGAGCTTCCCGGTGAGGAAATTCCACTTGATGATAATTGTGTTGATACGGTACTGATCACTTATACGCTCTGCACGATACCGGATATGGCAAGCGCCCTTAAGGGTGCGCGACGGGT
>JAACFM010000011.1 GCA_009937445.1 Gammaproteobacteria bacterium
CTTCGACATTCTTAATTACGAGTCGCACCCGCACATCAAAGCCGCGGTTGCGGTCTAGCGCCATGATCAGCATCATTGTCGCCGCGTCGACGAATAACGTTATCGGTGCGGATGGCGAGCTGCCGTGGAAGATTTCCGACGATTTGAAGCGTTTCAAAGCGTTGACGATGGGCAAGCCCATTGTCATGGGACGCCTGACCTGGGAGTCCATCGGGCGGCCTCTTCCGGGCAGACAGAATATTGTGATTACCCGTCAGGCCGGTTTCTCAGCCGAAGGATGCGACGTCGTTGCGTCACCTGCCGCGGCGCTGGCCATCGCCGGCGATGCGCCCGAGGTCATGATCATCGGCGGCAGCCAGATTTATGACCTGTTTCTGCCCAAGGCGGGCCGCCTGCACATGACCCGTGTTCAGACCGAGATCGCCGGTGACGCGTTTTTCCCCGAGATTATTGAATCCGATTGGGAGCTTGTTAGTAGCGAAGCTCACGAGGCTAGCGATAAGAACGAATTTGCGTTCGACTTCAGGACATACGAGCGACAAGACCGTCCGTGACCGAGTTAGCCGGATCTGCGGCGTAGCGGAAAGTGCCCATCAACTGCGTCATCCTTCAACCTGAATCACTCGCGGTATGCGTTTGTCCAGTCTGACCGCCGTCAGCTGGCGGCCCCAGACACAACCTGTGTCGAGACTGATCAGCCGTGGCAGAACCACCAGTCCCAGCTGTGACCAATGTCCGAAAATCACGCGCGTCTTACCGGTTGCCCTGTTCTCGGCCTTGTACCACGGGCGAATGTTCTTGCGCGTCTGCCAGGGCGAACCGTTGTGTGAGAAATTCAGCCGGTTGTCTAGGGTGATCATTCGCATTCGGGTCAGGCAATTGATGATAAAACGAAGGCGTTTGTAGCCACTCAGTTTTCCCGACCAGTGGTTCGGCATGTTGCCGTACATCTTCCCAAGCAGTGTTTCATAGTCACCGTCGCGAAGCTCTTGTTCAACTTCGGCAGCGCGAGCCATCGTCTTGCGCACGTTCCAAAGCGGATGTGTGCCAGCGTGAACCATCAAGGTGTTCAGGTCTTGGTCGTGGTGCGCGAGAGGCCGGTATCGCAACCAGTTGCAAAGTTCATCCACATCCGGTGCATTCAGCAGTTTTTCCAGCGAACCAAAACGCTTCCCAAACTGGACAGAGCCGCTCCAAAGCGCCAGCAGATGCAGGTCATGGTTTCCAAGTACGCTGATCGCGGATTCACCAAGACTCTTAACAAATCGTAGTGTTTTCAGCGATTTAGGACCCCGATTGACGAGGTCTCCGGCGAGCCAGAGGGTATCTTGTGCAGGATCGAAATCAAGCTCGTCAAGCAATTCCCTGAACGGGTCATAGCAACCCTGTATATCGCCGATTGCGTATACAGCCATTCCTGCGTGCTCCTCGAGCGTCCTAGTGCAGCAGTCCGGGGACTGCGAGTGTGAACGGTGCTATGGGTGCGTCGAAACTGACGCCCCCGTCGGCCTTCATCCGATACAGTCCCTGCATTGCGCCGACCGGTGTTTCGAGCACCGCACCGCTGGAATAGCGAAACTCCTCTCCCGGGTTCAGATAGGGTTGCTCACCGACTACGCCGTCGCCGTTCACTTCCTGCACCTTGCCGTTCGCGTCAGTGATTACCCAGTGCCGACTAATCAATTGAGCCGCGACAGCGCCGCTGTTCGATATCGTAATGGTGTAGGCAAATACGTAACGGTCAGAATCCGGTTCTGACTCATCATCGACGTAGCTGGTGACCACCTGTATTCGTATATCGCATTGTTTGTCTTCCATTGCGATAGTCTAACTTAAGGAACTCGCGAGGTGGTTACTGAGTTCGACGTATTCCGAGATACTGATTTGCTCCGGCCGCAAGCCCGGATCAATGCCGACGACCTCAAGGTCGTGGATTTCGACGATGTCTCGCAAAGCATTGCGGATGGTTTTGCGACGTTTCATAAAGGCACTGGTGACGATTTTCGAAAGCAGTGCTGCGTCGTCAATTCTGAAGCTTCCCGGTGGCAGTGGATCGAGCCGAACGACCGCGGACATGACTTCGGGCGGCGGACTAAAGGCCGTTCGGTCAACATCGAACAGTGATTCGATATTCAAATGACAGCCAAGCATGATGCCGAGACGCCCGTAAGCTTTACTGCCAGGCGATGCCGCCATGCGATCAACAACTTCCTTCTGCAACATGAAGTGCATATCGATTATTTGATCGCGCGACTTAAGCAAATGAAACAAGAGTGGTGTCGAGATGTTGTAGGGAAGATTTCCGACAATACGCAGCCTGTCGCCGAGGCTGGCAAAATCGAAAGAGAGGGCATCTGCTTCGTGAATGGTCACGTTCGTTGCACCGTCATACTGCCGCCGCAAGCGTGCAGCGAGATCGCGATCGAGTTCAACCGCGTGGAGGTGTCCTGCGGATGCCGCGAGGGCCGCTGTGATGGCCCCCTGACCCGGACCAATTTCCACGACAACATCGTCTTTGGTCGCATGTATTGCACGCAGAATTGCATCGATGACCCCTGGGTCGGTCAAAAAATGCTGGCCGAATCGTTTGCGCGCGCGATGACCGGGCATCAGTTTGACGCCATTTTTTTCGCGAGCTTGATGGCGGCCATCAAACTCCCGGCATCGGCTTTTCCGGCGCCCGCTATGTCGAACGCCGTACCGTGATCCACCGAGGTCCGAATGATGGGCAGTCCGAGCGTGACATTAACCGCGTGTCCGAATCCCGCGTACTTCAGGACCGGAAGGCCTTGATCGTGATACATCGCGAGTACGGCGTCTTTGTGCCCGGCAGTCGGTGTGAAGGCCGTATCGGCTGGAAGAGGGCCCCGGAGCTTCAATCCCTGTCGCGATAATGCGTCGATAACCGGCGCAATAATGGCAGCATCTTCTGTGCCCAGGTATCCGCCTTCACCCGCGTGCGGATTGAGCCCACAAACGACGATCTCGGGCTCGTCAATTCCGAACTTCGAGCGCAGATCATCGTTCAGTATTCGGATGATGCGAGTGAGTCCCTCTTTCGAAATAGAATCCGCAACCTCCCGCAAGGGCAGGTGAGTGGTCGCCAGCGCAACTCGCAGGTCACCAGCGACCAGTAGCATTACCGGCAGGTCCGTGTTCGTCAGTTCGGCCAGAAACTCCGTGTGACCCGTAAATGGAATTCCCGAATCGGCAATGACGCTCTTGGCAAGAGGCGCGGTGACCATGCCGGAATAGCGCCCAGCCAGACAGCCCTCTACTGCATGCCTGAGACCATCCAGCAGCGTTTTTGCATTTGCCGGATCAGGTTGACCGTGAATGACAGGCGCCGGGAATGGCGTGTCGACCACTTGCAGTCGATCGTCGAGCAACGACGCATCACCAACAACAACAATATCGGATGCGTACGGCGTGTCAGCCAGCGAAGAGCAGAGTTCGGGACCGATACCCGCCGGCTCGCCCGCTGTTACTACAAGTGGTTTGACCGGTGCCACACCTAGATGCGCGAGTCGACGAAGGCCTCATCTCGCATACGCTGCAACCAAAGCAGTGTTTCCGCTTCCTGCTTGCTGTTGCGGATTCGTGCGACACAATTTCGTTCCTTGATCTCATCCGTATTGTCGTAGATGCGTCGGTCGAGAACTTCCAGGACATGCCAACCAAATTGCGTGCGGAATGGTTCGCTTATGACACCAATCTCGGCAGCTTCTGCCGCGGCCTTGAACTCGGGTGCAAAAATTGACGTCTCGGACCAACCCAAATCACCGCCCAGGTTGGCTGATCCAGGATCATCCGACAACAGCTTGGCTTGCTCGGCGAAATCTTCACCGCCGCGAATTTTCTCAACTGCGTCATCGAGACGTTGTCTGGCCGTTGCGTCGTCAATAATTTCGTTAGGCGACACCAGTATATGACGAATCTTCGACTGTTTGATCTCACTCTTTTCGACGGCACTACGCAGATTGTCGACCTTGACGATGTGAATGCTGTTCGAAGTACGGAAGGGTTTTGAAATATCACCGGCCTTCATATCCTGCAGCACGTCGGTGAAAATAGATGGAATTTGCTGGCCACTTAGCCAACCGAGTGAACCGCCTTCGAGGCTGGTTGGTCCTTCTGAGTACCGTGCAGCGAGTTCGCGGAAATCCGCCTTGTCTTGCAAGCGCGTGTAGATTTCTTCGGCGCTCTGTTCAATCGCAGAGACGATTTCCGCATTTGCGGATTCGGGAATCGTCATCAGGATATGCGACACCTCCCAATCGGAATTCACGACAACGTTTGTTTCAAGGTCGAGAATACATTGTTGAATTTCGCGATCGGACACCCGAATATTGCGGGTAACTTCGATGCCCTTGAGTTCGTTGATGGTGAGTTCCTCGCGCATTCCTTCGCGAAACTCGGCGTAGTCGATGCCGTCTTCTGCGAGCATCGCGGGCATGTCTTCAAACCGTACGCCGTTCTGATCTGCGATACGTTGAATGGCCGAATTTATGTACTGGTCTGAAACCTGACTGGCAAGCCCGATGCGATCTGCTCGCTGCATCTGAATTTCAGTAACAATCAGTCGTTCGAGAATCTGCTCGTTGAGGATATCCTCGGGCGGCAATTGTATGCCCTGATCCTCAGCACGCTTTTTTATCGTCGCCAGCTGTTTCTCGAATTGACTCTTCAGGACGACACCTTCATTGACGATAGCGGCGACGCCATCCAGAAAGTCACCCGTCTCGGAAAGTTCGTCAGCGACCGACAAGGGCGCAGCGACCAATGCGACAGCTGCGCATAAGTATTTGATTTTTAACACAATTAGCTACCGGAGATCTGCAGAATAGCCAAGAATACCACGTTCGAGGAGTTTGTCAGCAGCTGTGCCAACGCTCGTCATTCCTTTCAGTACTAATTGCAGACCAAAGGATGAATCCCGAGTTCCATCACGAGTTGAAATATGACGTCGCGAAACCAGGCGCAGGCCCCAGCAGCAACTTTCATACTCAAGACCGAAAAACTGCTCGAGAACTTCCCGATCGCGGAAAGAATAGTTGTAGCGGCCGACAAAATTCCAGTGGCGGCCGACGGGCCAAACCCACGAAACGTCGCCTTGTTCCAGCGAGTCCCGGCGAAAGCGATAAGCGAAATTAAGGATTTTATTATTTGCAGGACGGTATTGCAGTCGTGCTTCTGACTTCGTCGTGCCGCTGGCACCGGTTCCCCACTGATGCCCGAAATCGAAATTCACATTCTTGAACAACAGGAATCGCAGTTGCGCAATGTAATCAGATGTCTCGGTGGTCTCCGTGGTTGCTCCGGGCAGTGTGACCCTGCGGTCATCGTAATATCGAGTCTGACCGATTGTGGCTGTCATCAGCTCCCGCCCGGTGGAGACATCGAGAATGCGTGAGGTTATCCCGAAACTCATTTGCTCGGTATCGCCAATGCGGTCAACGCCAAGGTAACGGTTTTTGCGATACAACTGCACCAGGTTGATGTCGGGCGTGATGGTGTCGAAGACGGGTAAACCGTCTTGATCACGAAACGGAATATTGACGTAGAGTATCCGCGGCTCGATGGTCTGAATCCGGCCGGAGTTGTTCATTGAGCGTTCGAGAACCAGACCCATATCCAGACTGGATATCGGTACCGACCGTTCAAGGTCATCCGCTTCGCCAGGAAGTGTGTTGCTCAATTTGTATTGTGTGTAGTCGAACTCGATCGCCGGCGTAATAAACCAGCCCGGTCGGGAAATCGGCAGCTCAAGTTTGGGTGCTGCATTAACGCGCCACCCGGTAACACCAACGTCGCGATCAAAATTGACAAGCTCAGCCCCCATGCCGAAGCGCAGTCCGACAGGTGTTTTCCAGCCGCCCTTGAAAAGAATTTGTGGCAAACGGCGATACGGCTCCTGATCCGGCGTTATCGCATCATCGATGGTCTGGTAGTCCTGCACTTGTCCCAGCACGGAAAAATTCGGCGAGTAGTAGTCGAATTGCACGCTGCGATTAAGGTGCGTGGTACTGGAGAGACTGAGGCTGCCGCCAAGGTCTTCATAATACTGGCTGTCCGAGACATCACGAAGATCGATCTGATTTCGCCAGCCGTTTCCAAATAGCGTGCGATGCTCAAAGCGAAGTTGATGACGAGCCGCATTGATGATGTCGTCATCAGGCAGGTAATCTGCGGCAACGATGCCCTCGTTTCGCTCGCTCAGGTAACGAAACTCTGCGGCGATCTGCATGCCGCGGTTGGTGAGCAGTCGCGGCGTAATTGTGGCGTCATAATTCGGTGCGATGTTCCAGTACCAAGGCACCCGTATTTCATTACCACTGCGCCCTGAGCTGCCGATTTCGGGGGTGAGTACGCCAGACTTTCGCGCATCGCCTATCGGAAATGAGAGGTAGGGCGCGTACAAAATTGGCACACCCTTGAATTGCAGCTTCATGCCCCTGGCCGTTCCAACACCCAGGTTGGTGTCGAGCTCAATAGACTCACCTTGCATCAACCAGTCTTCAGAGTCTGGCGGGCAGGTTGTGTATTTCACGCCATCAAGCGTCAGCAGGCCGTTCTGATTAATTTCGAGGGCATCAGCTACACCCCGCGAATTACTGCTGCTCATTGAGAACTCAGCGCCTTCAAAGCGAATTCGGCCGCTTACATAGCCAAACTCGGCCGAGCGGCTTTTTATTTGGGTACCAGGGTCCTCATACCGCACACCGCCTTCGAGATGCAGCGCTTTCTGCTCAGGGTCATAGCGCGCAGTTTCCGCCCCCGCGAGCTTGTCACCGCGCCGCAACACCACGCCGCCGGTCATAATCGCCGTTGGCGATGCGCCCAGTTGCGCTTCGAAGCTGCCGGCCTCAAGCTGGATGGAATCGGGGTTTGCGAGCGGCGTCGGCGGCAGGAACGGGTCCCCCGAAACAGGCTCGTAGAGCGCGGTCTGGCAAGATAGCGGCTCGGCAGCAGCGGCGTTCACGGCTGTCAGCAACAGACACGCTGAAATGAGGGTTTTCGAGTACAAGTTGCAGTTCGGTTCAAGTTTCGGCCGAAGCCATTAGGAACGGGATGTTAACAGGCATTCTTATTTGTTACCTTCGCATAGTTTTCTAGGTGCTTCAACGCGTTACGGAGAAACTCGATTAGTCAAAATAATACCGCGGCCGACCATCGGCTGGCCGCCTTGAACGACTGGATAAGTGGCATCGACGAAGTTGCTGGCTGTGAGCCGAAACCCGCCTCCAGTGACGCGAGTTTCCGCCGCTATTTTCGCTTGCAAACCAGCCACGCAAGTTTCATCGCAATGGACGCTCCGCCGACGGCGGAGGACTGCCTGCCGTTTGTTCGCATAGCAGGCTATCTGGAAGCCATGCAGCTCACTGCTCCGCGCATCATCGAGGCAGACATTGAAAATGGCTTTCTGTTGTTAAGCGACCTCGGCAGCGAACAATATCTCAGTCGCCTGCAGAGCCACCCGGAACGGGCTGAAGTTCTCTACGCCGATGCGATCGAAGCACTGCTTTGCATGCAACGGCGAGGTGCGGCTTATCAAGCTTCGTTGCCACCGTACGATGAGGACCTGTTGCGATTCGAGTTAGCGCTTTTCCGCGACTGGCTGTGCGGCACACATCTCAATCTGAACTTCAGCGATGCGGACGAACGACACTGGCAAGCGTGTTGTGATGTGCTGGTCGACAATGCCATGCGTCAGCCACAGGTTTTCGTCCACCGTGACTATCATTCGCGCAACCTGATGGTGATGGAACAGGGTAATCCTGGCATTCTGGATTTTCAGGATGCGGTCGAAGGTCCAATGACCTACGATCTTGTCAGCCTGCTTAAAGACTGCTATGTCCGCTGGCCGGCTGAGCAGGTCCGGCAGTGGGCTCTCACTTACTATCAAAAACTGAGCGAGGCCACACGGCAACAAGTGGATGAGCAGCAGTTTTTCCGGAATTTCGAATTGATGGGTGTGCAGCGTCAACTGAAAGCGGCCGGGATATTTTGTCGGTTGAGTCATCGAGATGGAAAGACTGCGTATCTGAACGATGTGCCGCGCACCCTCAGTTACATCGTTGAACTTGGATCACGCTATGAAGAATTGAGCTTCCTGGTGCCCTTGATCCGCGACCGGATTTTGCCCTTGTGGGGCGATGCAGAATGAAAGCAATGCTTTTGGCTGCCGGGCGAGGCGAACGTTTGAGGCCGTTGACTGATTGCGTTCCAAAGGCGCTCGTTGAGGTCCACAGGCGGAGCGTACTCGAGCGTCATCTTGAGAAACTAAGTGCTGCCGGCGTCAAGGATGTGGTGATAAATCTCGGTTGGCTCGGCGAGAAAATTCGTCAGCGTATCGGGTCGGGTTCAGCTTATGGACTCAACGTCGTTTACAGTGATGAAGGCGATAACGTCCTTGAAACAGGGGGCGGTATTCACAACGCCTTGCACTTGCTGGGTGGTGAGCCGTTTCTGGTTATCAACGCAGATATTCACACGGACATGCCGGTGCCGGATGTCACACTCGCGGAGAACGCACTGGGACATCTGATGCTGGTACCCGTCCCCACATACCGTGAAGCCGGTGATTTCGATCTGGTCGACGGGTTGGTAAGAAATAGCCAGGCGCCTGCAGTGACATACGGTGGCATCGCGGTCTATCGGCCAGAATTTTTTGACGGCTGCAGTGCAGGTCGATTCTCAATCGTTCCGATGCTGCGAAAAGCCGCCGACGAAGGTCGACTGCAGGGCAGTCTTTACGATGGGCTATGGGCCGACATTGGTACTTCCGAGCGTCTTCTGGCCGCGAACCAGACATGAAAAATAAACTCCGCTTTCTGTTGCCCTCGCTGGTTGGCATTCTGACCTTTCTGACGCCAATCCGCTGGAACGGCAATCTCACCATTGGGATCAGTATTGTTGTTGACCTGGTGAAGACAATGCTGGGCGCCCACACGCTGAAAATCGTGATCGCGGTTTTTGTCATGACAAGCATACTCACGGTCCTGGCGACTGTTTTCAAAGTCGACTGGATTCGGCGACGGAAAAAGTGGAAAGATCTTTTTGATGTCCCTGTCACCTGGCTGGTGCTAAGACTGCTCGGTACGCTATTTGGCCTCATGTACCTGTTTCAGGTCGGACCGGAACTGCTGATATCCGAACAAATCGGTGGCGCTGTTTTCATCGGCATCGCTGTCAACGTGTTCCTGATTTATTTTTCCGCGTGCCTGGTACTGCCGCTGCTAACAGACTTTGGCTTCATGGAGTTCGCCGGAACATTGGCCCGTCCGTTTTTTCGTCGCGTGTTTCACCTGCCCGGTAGATCGGCGATTGACGCGGTGACGTCGTTCGTCGGTGCGGCATCGATCGGACTATTGATCACGATTAGCCAATACAACAGTGGAAATTATACGGCCCGCCAGGCTTGTACTATTGCGACGAACTTCTCCGTCGTTGCGATTCCATTTGCTCTCGTGGTGGCAACGGTTGCCGGTATTGGGCATCTGTTTATAGGCTGGTACCTGGTCGTTGTTGCGGCCTGCCTGTTAGCGGCACTGATTACCCCCAGGCTGCCGCCTTTGTCCGGCAAAGCGCAAGTCTACGTCTCGGGATCGCCGGATAAGGGGCCGGCAACCGGCAGGGACTCACAATCATTGATCAGCGAGGCCTGGGAGCGAGCGATGGAGCGCGCTGCATCATCACCCGGTATTCGAGACTATATTTCCATCAGCCTAAGCAACATGATGTTTTTCATGTTTTCAGTCATGGCTGCCGCCATGGCGCTGGCCACTATGGCGACATTGATTACCTTTCACACACCCATATTTACCTGGCTCGGCTACCCGTTCATAAGCTTACTTGAGCTGGCCGGGCTTGCGGATGCGACAGCGGCATCGCCTGCACTGTTCGCCGGTTTTCTTGACCAATACATTCCGGCCATTGTTGCTGCCGGTATCGACAGTAACGTCACCAGTTTCGTTCTGGCAGGTCTGTCAGTTTGTCAGCTGATTTTTGTGTCAGAAGTCGGCGTCATTATATTGCGCTCAAGCCTGCCTCTAAGCATCATCGACCTTGTCGTTATCTTTCTGCTGCGCACGGTGATTATCTTGCCCGTTCTGATAATAGGCGCGCACTTCATCGCTGGCTAACCTGATCGTTATTTTGCAGGCTCGCTGTCCTGGTGCTCTGACTTCCACAACATCGACATATAAACGCGGTCACGCCCACTGGGATGGTCGTAGAAGATGACACGCTCCAACGGTCCGGGGCTTATCTTCCGATACTCACTGAGGCGCATGGCGACCCGCGCAAATCCGTCCGGTTGTCGGGAAACGTTAATAGCGTAGTTGTCTGCTTCGGCTTCGTGGATGCGGACGATGCCGTTGGTGATCGGAGTTGCAACAAAAAAGTAGATGGACAACAACGCGGCGAACAATGGCAGCCCGGCGGTATCGCCAACATCGCGCACGCCCCAACTCATACCCCACCGATTGACCGCGCGATTGAATCCCCAAGCGACAAAAGCATATCCGAATGCCAGAACCAGTCCAAACTGAGTGGTTATCTTCATGCTGTGGTTGAGAACGTAGTGGCCCATTTCATGGGCCATGACGGCCTCAATTTCCTCTGCTGATGTGCGGTTAAGCAGATTGTCGTTGAGACTGATTCGGGTTGTGCCAAATGCTCCGCTTACATTGGCGCTGATTCGCGTTGTCTGGCGCGATGCATCGAACCAGTAAACATCATCGCCGGGTATGCCGTTGGCCGTTGCCATCGACATGATAGACGTTCTAATCGGTCCGTCTTCCAGCGCTTTGTAGTCGTTGAATAATGGGGCGATGTAGACAGGCGCTATGAAAGTGACAAAGATGAGAAACACGACCGATACACCGGTGCCCCAGATCCACCAGTTGTCTCGAGTTTTACGGATGACGCCGTAAATTAGTGTCAGGATCAGCCCGCCGAGCACGATGCCGACCAGCAAACCGGTGAGTTGGTCACCCATCCAGGCACCGAAAGTCTGCGTTGCCAGGTCGTACTGATGTTCGCGTACGAACCCCTGGTAGACGGCCAGCGGAAAAGACAGGACTGTTCCGATAACGATGTACTGCATGCTGTAAATGAATGTGTGTAACCAGCGGCGTTTGCCAAAGCGCTCGGACAGGTCACGCATACGTGCGGACAGTCGGGTCCCGAGTAATAGCCAGGCGACGCCCAAACCGTACAGCAAGCCCCAGAGCTGTAACCAGTATCCGCCTTCCATGTAGGAATCAGAGCGCTCCCGGTCTTCGGCATCGAGTAATTTGATGTAGGCCTCAGTTGCCTTGGCGACATCGAAAGCAGGGCCGGCCCGAGCGTCTTCCGGAATTTCGAGAATGACCCCGGCCGTTTGTCGAGACTCTTCTGCGGCGGCCACAGGTAATGAAAGACAAGCAACAAGTGCCAATATGATGCCGAAAAACGTGCCCAACCATAATCGCTGCATGCCACAGACCCGATAAGTTTTGAGGGGTTCGATTCTAACCGATTTTGTGATGTCCGCTGCGCCCGGCCAGGACGAGGTACAACGCAGCCGAGATTCCGGATGCCCCAAACAGCATGGTCATAACGACAATCTGGTATTTGGCTGCAACGAGCGGCGAAATACCCGACAGGATTTGACCGGTCATCATCCCGGGCAACGCGACGAGGCCCACGGCAAACAGGGAATTGGTGATCGGTATCAGCGCCGCGCGCAGCGCTATTCGCCGGGCTTCCAGATAAGACATTTCTCTCTCGATTTCCGACTGAAATCTTTCGGCTGCAAGACTGACAGCGTTCATTGAACCCGCAAATATCATGCCTGCCAGCGGCACCAGGTAACGTGGGCTGAACCAGGGTTGAATGCCAATCACTGCCTGACTGACCAGGGCGAGTGTCAGGATGCCACCAACGGCAATTGCCGCGAGCGCATAGAAATAGGCATGCGGCTGTGTGTTGCGTACGGGTCGAATCGCGATCCAGCTTGCGACGACCAGCATGAACACGAGAACACTGACTATGATTGCAAAATGATCTGCTGCGAAAATGTACACCAGGACATAGCCGATAAGCAGCAACTGCACCAGCATTCGCAGCGTCGCATAGAGGCTGGTCTGGGCGCCGGCAGACCAAAAGAACATGATGCCAATCACGATCGCTGAAGGAATAAAGGCTATTGCCAGTCCTGCGACTGGAATGGCAGTTACTGACGCGTCCATTCTTCTACCCCTTCAGTTTAAGGTGACGCAGAAAATGCGGCAGGAACTTCTCCGATACGGGTTGCAGCTGCAGGTCGATGCCCAAGCGGTGCAAATCTGTCATCTTAAGTTCGGCATAGCCGCAGGGATTGATTCTCGAGAACGGTTCCAGATCGATTTCGACGTTTAATGCCATGCCGTGAAAACTCGCACCACGACGAATGCGCAAGCCAACACTGGCGAGTTTGTCATCGTCAACGTAGACGCCGGGCGCCTCGGGCTTTGCGACCGCTGCTACCCCAAACTCAGCGACCAGGTCTACGACGCTTTGTTCCAGGGCGGTGACAAGGTTTCGAACGCCAATGTTTGATCTGCGCAAGTCGAGCAGCGGGTAGATCATTAACTGGCCGGGCCCGTGAAATGTGACTTGCCCACCTCGGTCTATCTGGACGACTGGAATATCGCCCGGCGCGAGCAGGTGTTCCTCGCTGGCATTAAGCCCCATGGTAAATACCGGCGGGTGTTCGACGAACCAGATTTCGTCGGGTGTGATTTCGTCCCGCGTGTTTGTGAATTCCTGCATCTCGCGCCAGAGTGGAATGTAGTCCTGCCGGCCGCGAAAGACGGTCTTCATAGCGCCATCAAGACGTCGTCATGCCCCGAGACATCACGGTAGATATCATCGAGTTGTTGTTGACTGGTCGCGGTGACTGTCACCGTGACCGACACAAAATTCCCCCTGGCGCTCAAATTGACTTGTATGAGTTCCTCAGCGACAGGGCCAACGTGATGCTCAATAAGGCGTCTTGCAGTGGCGCGAAATTCCGGCGTATCCCGGCCCATCATCTTGATGGGAAAAGCGCAGGGAAATTCGATTGCGGACTCTTCGGTCATATCACTCGAACCAGAGGCTTACACTGTCTTTTGTGCGTTGCCAGAATGATCCGTCCGGATTGTCGTCGAGCGCGCGCAATGGCGTTTTCAGCAGTTGCTCGCCTTCGAGGTTGATGCTCAGCTCTGCCACCGGTTGTCCGGCTGCAATCGGGGCAACCACAATGGCCGGGATATCCAGAGTCGATTCCAGGCTGTCATAGGAGCCACGACGGACCGTTATGTATAAATCCTCCAGCACACCCAGTCGCGAGTATTCGTTTGCAGACTTCCAGATTCTCGCATTCGAAATCTCTTCGCCAGCCTTGAACAACAAACGAGTTTCGAAAAAACGAAACGCATAGTTAATGAGCGCCTGGCTGCCATCAGCGCGCGCCTTTGTGCTGGACGTCCCCAGTACGACGGATACTATGCGCATGTCATCCCGTATGGCTGATGCGACGAGGCAATACCCGGCATCTTCGGTATGGCCCGTTTTCAGCCCATCAACCGAATCATCGCGCCACAGCAGCGAATTGCGATTCGATTGCGTGATGTCGTTGTAGGTGTATTCCCGAATCGCGTGCCATTTGTAGTACTCAGGAAACTCTTCGACGATCGCTCGCGCCAAAGTCGCAAGATCACGTGCGGTTGTGCGGTGATCTTCGGCGGGCAGACCGGTCGCGTTTCGGAAGTTGCTCGAATGCATACCCATCGTCGCGGCATGCTGATTCATCATTTCAGCGAACACGCTTTCGCTGCCGGCAATGTGCTCAGCCAGAGCGACGCTCGCATCGTTGCCGGACTGTACGATCATGCCGAGTAACAATTCCCGGATCGTCACACGGGTATCGACTTCGATAAACATGCGCGAACCTTCTGTACGCCACGCTTTTTCGCTGACTGTGACTTCTTCCTCGAGCGTGATTTGACCCTGCTTGAGGGCGCTAAAAACCACGTACGTCGTCATGATCTTGGTCAAGCTGGCCGGGGCGAGAGATTCATCGGGATTCAAAGCCGCAATCTCATGCCCTGTTTTGGTATCTATGACCAAATAACTCTTCGCGCCAATAATAGGCGCAGCCGGCGTCGGCATCGCTGCAGCGCAGGTTACTGAAGATAAGAGGAAAAAAAGAATCGCAATTGCGCTGCTAAATCGTCGGGACATGCTGCCTCTGGTCGTAAATAAGCTGAATCGGCGCGTATTGTACGCAGCTACTCAGTAATAAGGTAAGGATCATTGATGCCGATGGCCTCAAGCTCTTCGACAAGCAGATCGTACTGCACGACGTCCGCTACGGGCCCGATACGAACGCGATACAGGGTCGTATTGGTCGACACGTCTTCATGGATGAATGCGTCGGTGATACCCGACTGCGATAGTTTCGCAAGGCGGCGTGCCGCATTTTCTCGTTCGCCGAAAGCCCCAACCTGTACATATATCCGGTTTGTGCTTACGGCGGGCGTTGAAACGATGCTGGGTTTTGGGGGCTGCCGGCTACTTGTCGGACGATCGCCACCTTGTTGAGTGCCCGCCGGTTTGTCGAAATTGATTGCGGTGACCTCAACCAGGCTGGTGCCGTCGCGAACCATATCGAGCTTCAGCGCGGCCGCGTACGACAGATCAATAATTCGGTTGTTCACGAAGGGTCCGCGATCATTTACGCGCACAACAATACTCTGGTTGTTGCGAAGGTTTGTGACTCGAACGTAGGTCGGCAACGGCAATGTCTTGTGCGCCGCTGTCATCTCATACATGTCATATACCTCACGATTGGACGTCAGGTTGCCGTGAAATTTTTTGCCATACCAGGACGCCACACCGCGTTCCTGATAGCCGGCACTGCTCGGCATGACCGTATAGGTCGTGTTGAACACTTCGTACTGCGGCCCGTTGCCAAGGTCTCTGCCATTGCCGTACTTGCTTCGCGGTTCGTCGCGTGGAATGGCGTTGCCTGGAAGGTCGGGTATGCGGCCACTGCCGGGTCCGTCGTCCCGGGTTTTGTTTCCGCCGCAGCTCGCCAGGGTGAAAACAAGCGACAGCAGAATCAGTCGCGACGTATCAGGCCGCATCGTCATCGACCTTGGCGGCGATCATCTGCCCGAGCTGATGTACCGCCAGCGCATACATCACACTGCGGTTGTACTTTGTGATGACAAAGAAATTGTGAAAGCCAACCCAGTGTTCAATACCGTCGTCGCCTTCGTAAGTTAACAATTGGCCTTTACTGTCTGCACAAAGGTCGGTTGCGAACATGACGCCCTTCTTGGTGAGCGATTCAACTGTGTCGGTCATCTCAAGTGTGTTGGCAGGCGCGGGCACCGCTGCTTTCCAGCCACTGCTCAACGTTGCCTGTGTGACAACTTCTTCGTTGGCACGCCATCGATGCGCAAGAAAGTAATTGGCAATGCTGCCAGCGACATCAGCCCAGTTGTTCCAGATGTCCCGTTTGCCATCACCTGTCGAATCGACTGCATAGGCGCGAAAACTGGAGGGCATGAATTGCGGTCGTCCCATCGCACCCGCGTACGATCCCAGCGGTTCCGTTGGATCGAGTTCCTCTTCACGAGCGAGGATTAGGAATGCCTTGAGCTCTTTCCGGAAGAAGCTGGAGCGCGGTGGATAGTCGAATGCCAGTGTTGCCAGCGCATCAATGACCCGATCTTTACCGGTGATCCGGCCGAAATAGGTTTCAACACCGATAATGCCAACGATCATCTCGATCGGGACACCGGTCTCCAGCGCGATTCGTTCGAGCATCTCCCTGTTCTCATGCCAAAACGTCACCCCGGCGTTGATGCGTTCCTTGGTGATGAAGATCTTTCGGTAGTCAGCCCAGTTCAGCTTGCGCTCCGCAGGTGTTGAAATTTTCGTGATGATGGACGGCTTGATCTCGGCTTTGCTGAGAACTGCGCTGAGCGCGGCACGGTCGAACGCGTGTTCATTTACCATCTCATCGATAAAAGTGACGACATTCTCTTGTTCGAGGTTGACGGCGTCAGCGGCGGCGGGGTTTGAGATCAGACATGCGGTGAGAAGAACAAAGCAGATAGTTTTCATTAGTGTGGAAGCAATTTCCTGTGTGAGTGAATCGACATCAGAATACCGAATCCCGCCATCAGCGTCACCATAGACGTTCCGCCAAAGCTGACGAGTGGTAATGGCACGCCGACGACAGGGATCAGGCCCGTTACCATCGCCGTGTTGACGAATACGTAGACAAGAAAGGTCAGGCTGATTGATCCGGCGAGCAAGCGTGAGAACGTATCGTGTGCCTCAACGGCGATATAAAGACCGCGACCGATGACGAACATATACAGAACCAGCAGCACCAGGACACCGAACAATCCAAATTCTTCTCCCAGCACGGCGAAGATGAAATCGGTATGGCGTTCTGGCAGGAATTCGAGGTGGGCCTGGGATCCGTTTGTCCAGCCTTTGCCGAACAGACCGCCAGAGCCGATGGCGATCTTGGACTGGATGATGTTGTAGCCAGCGCCCAGGGGATCGGTGTCCGGATTGAATAAAGTGAGTACGCGTTGTTTCTGATAGTCCTGCATGAAGTTCCAGAGGACGAGCGCACCCGGAACGCACAGTGCGCCGAGTCCGAAAATCAGTTTGAACGATATTCCTGCCAGGATGATGACAATGATGCCGGATGCTGCGATTAGCAACGAAGTACCAAGATCCGGTTGCTTCGCGATCAATACTGTCGGAATGGCGATGAGGACAGCGATGACCACCAGGTGGCCAAGCTTGGGCGGGATCTGCCGGTCATGCAGAAACCACGCAGTCATCATTGGGACGGCGAGCTTCATCGCCTCTGAGGGCTGGAAGCGGACTCCGATATCAAGCCAGCGTCTTGCGCCTTGGCCGACATCACCCTTTGTCAAAACCAGGATCAGGAGCACCAACCCGCCAACGTATGCCCAGGGCGTCCACCGACGCAGGAAATCCGGAGGCAATTGTGCGACGACCAGCATGGCAACAAGCGCTATCCCCAGTCGTACGGCCTGGTTAATCAGTAAACGAGAGTTTTCACCGGCCGCGCTATAAAGAACAAACAACCCGAACGCACAGATCAACAGCAAACCGCCGAGTAACGGGCCGTCGACATTCAGGCGACGGACGAGTCCGGAAAAGCTGCGTAGCGGTGCCGTCTTGTGCGCCAGCATGCGCTGCGTTTCACTGAGTCGCATCATCACCGTACCCCAGGTATTCGTCCATGACGGCTTTGGCGATAGGCGCGGCAACGCCGCTGCCACTGCTGCCGTTTTCTACAATGACTGCTACCGCGATACGCGGGTCTTCGAAAGGCGCATAGGAGATAAACAACGCGTGGTCGCGCAGCCGTTCTTCGAGCTCATCCTCATCGTATTCCTCGTCCTGGGCAATGGATATAACCTGCGCTGTACCGCTCTTGCCGGCCATTTGATACGGCGCACCAGAACCCACTGCACGCGCCGTGCCTCGCGGTCCCTGCATGACATCGTGCATTGCCCCAAGCACGTTGTCCCAGTAGAACTCATTGGCGATTGCGACGTCTCCGAGCCACTCCGGCTCAATCAGTTCGCGCTGTCCGCTAAGTGGATCTTCAATGGCCGCAACAAGATGCGGGCGATAGCGCGCACCGCGCATCGCCAGCGTTCCGGCCGCGGAGGCGAGCTGCAGAGGCGTGGCGAGCATGAAACCCTGGCCGATGGATGCAATGACGGTCTCGCCGTGATACCAGCGCTTATTGTCGCGATCACGGAAGTTATTTCGTTTCCACTCACGCGAAGGAACCAGTCCCGGGCGTTCGCCCAGAACATCGATTCCCGTTTGGCTGCCGAGGCCGAATCGCGTGAGGTACTCGTGCATGTTGTCGATGCCGAGATCGCCACTGATCTCGTAAAAATACACGTCGCAGGACTGGGCGATTGCATCGTGTAAGTCAACAGGGCCGTGTCCCTCGGGCTTCCAGTCCCGGTAACGGTGGTCATCTCCCTCTAACTGAAAATAACCAATACAGATGCTTTTGCGGGTCAGATTGGTCGCCCCGGTTTCCAGAGCAGCCAGCGACAGCATCGGTTTGATGGTGGAGCCGGGCGGATAAGTGCCGAGCACGGCACGATTGAACAGCGGTCGGTCGGGGCTGTCGCGAAGTTCGCTGTATTGAGAGGTGCTCATGCCGACAGCAAACAGATTTGGGTCGAAGGACGGAGTGCTGACCAGTGCGAGTATTTCCCCCGTGGTTGGATCCAGGGCAACGACCGCACCGCGCCGACCTTCCAAAGCATTGAAGGCCACCCGCTGTACGTCTATATCCAGCGTCAGGTGAAGATTGGCGCCGGGTGCGGGCCTTTCATCTGTCGGCAGCGACTCGAGCAGCTCTGAGGTATTTGCTGGCACCTGACGACCGCGTGCGTTTGTGATCAGATGCCGAAATCCGGCATCGCCATGCAGCTTGTCTTCGAAACTGTTCTCAACGCCTGTCTTACCGGTGTGCGAGGTACCGGCGTAACGCGCTGGGTCGAGCCGCTTTACATCATTGGTATTCAGGGCGCCAACATAGCCGGCGGCGTGCGCGAACAGTGCGCCGTGAGGATAATGGCGTACCAGTCTGGGTTGAAAGTCGACGCCTGCGAATCGCGGTCGCTGAATAGCGAAGTTTGCAATCTCCTCATCCGTGAGGCGAAATTTCAACGTGATCGGTTTGAACTGCTGACCGCTCTGACTAAGCGCCGTGAACCGGGGTATGTCGTCTACGTTGATCAGGTTGATAGCAGCGAGTCGGCGCAGTGTGTCATCGAGGTCCGCCACTTGCTCGGGAATAAGCTCCAGTTGATAGGCCGGGAGGTTCTCGGCGATCACCCGACCTTTGCGGTCGAAAACAAGACCTCGTATCGGTGGCACGGCTTCGATGCGCACCCGGTTGCCCTGAGATTTCTTGGCGAATAATTCGTGGTCGAAGACCTGTAGCTGGACGAGGCGGGCGATGACAAGACCCAGAAGAAAGATTGAGACCACGGACGCGAGGATCGCTCTGCCGATAAATAATCGTCGCTCGGCATGGTGGTCCTTAATCGGTGAAAGCAAGCTCACCTTAATCCCCGGTCCGCGTTCGATATCGCATACCGGATAAGATGGTCATGACAAAGGGCCAGAGCAACGTTCCGGATATGATCGGACCCCAGTACGCAATCATGGGGGCGTTGACGCCGGCGACACCATTGATCCAGAACATCAGAAATTGATAAGTGGCCAAAATCGCAAAGACAGTCGCGGTCAGTTGTGTTATCGGGAATACGCGCATGAGCAGATGAAAGCGCACGGTGATGAACGCGACACAACACAGGGCAAGCGCGTGCTGGCCGAGAACTGTGCCTTGCGATACGTCGAGGACTATGCCGATGATCCATGCGGTGCCGACACTCCAGGTTCGCGGCAACTGCATCGCCCAAAAGATCACCAGCATCGCGAGCCAGTCAGGTCGAAATGCTTCTGTGCCGTCGGGCAGGGGCATGATCGTGAGCACCAGCCCGAAGATGAATGTCAGAATAATGGGCAGCCGATGTGAGGCGCGATCTCTAATCATCAGACGCGGTCTCTATATCCGGGCCCGGCGCAGAAAATATCAGCAGAACTTCCCTGACCTGGCCAAGGGAGGCTGACGGTCGTGCCGTGACATCCGCGTACGGTTCCTGCGGAATACGAGTAACGGATTCGACGATCGCCACCGGGTAACCGGAGGGAAATGCGCCGCCGAGACCGGACGTTACGAGTAAATCGCCAACCTGAATATCGGCGTTATTCACAACGAAGGGCAGTTTCAGTTGATCGATCTTGCCGGTGCCCACAACAATCGTGCGCAGCCCATTGCGGTTGACCTCAACCGGCAATGCGTGGTCCGTGTCACTAATCAGCATGGCCTGTGAGGTCATGAGGCCGGCTTCGATGACCTGGCCAACAACACCATCCGCATCGATAAGGGCCTGACCATCCACAACGCCTTCCTGAGTGCCGATGTCGATGACCAGGCTGTGGCTGTAGGGGTTCGCATCGACGGACATGATTTCGGCCACGCGAGTTCGATCACGAACCTGTGCCCGGGCATCCAGCATGGCTCGAAGCCTGGAATTCTCTGCCTCAAGTGCATTCAGCTTCTGCAGCCTTGCGTTGGTCAGGAGTCGCTCGGCCTTGAGTCGGTCGAGTTCGAGTTCCATATCCTTTCGCGACGTCGTTGCTTCACCCAGCCACCCCCATAAGTGTGACGGCGCATCAACGATGACGCGTAAAGGGTAGACCGCTGCTCCGATAGCATTGCGCACCGTGTCGAGGTGATTGTCGCGATTGTCGAAATACATCAGCAGAATGCTGATGAAAATTAAACCGAGGGCTCGAAGACCCAGTGCCGGAATGCGGCCTGGGTTACTGCTAGTTTCGCGGGATGCGACCATCTGCGCTTGTCGTCATCATTCCAGACCGAATACCGTGGGACCGTGTTCGTCAATGAGTTCAATCACTCGACCACCGCCGCGGGCAACACAAGTCAGCGGATCATCTGCAATGACAACCGGCAGACCGGTTTCTTCCATCAGCAGTTTATCGATGTCGCGCAGCATGGCGCCACCACCGGTCAATACAATACCGCGTTCGGCGACATCGGCGCCCAATTCGGGTGGCGTTTGCTCCAGAGCTTCCTTAACCGCTCCGACGATACCCTGCAAGGGCTCCTGCAGTGCTTCGAGGATCTCGTTGCTGTTCAACGTAAAGCTGCGCGGCACGCCTTCAGACAGGTTGCGACCCTTGACGGAGATTTCGAGGACTTCCTGACCCGGAAACGCCGAACCGATCTCGTGCTTGATGCGCTCTGCGGTCGCCTCACCAATCAGGATGCCGTAGTTACGACGGACGTAATTGGTAATGGCCTCGTCGAAACGGTCGCCACCGATGCGCACGGATGCAGCATAGACAATACCGTTGAGCGAGATAACCGCCACCTCGGAGGTGCCGCCGCCAATGTCGAGCACCATGGAGCCACGCGCTTCGTGAACGGGCATGCCAGCGCCGATCGCTGCTGCCATCGGTTCGTCAATAAGATGCACCTTGCGCGCTCCCGCACCTTCGGCAGATTCACGGATCGCGCGCCGTTCGACCTGAGTAGAACCGTAGGGGACGCAGATCAAGACGCGCGGGCTTGGACGGAAATAGCGAGATTCATGCGCTTTGCGAATAAAATGCTGCAACATCTTCTCTGTGACGGTGAAATCGGCGATGACGCCGTCTTTCAGCGGCCTGATTGCCGTGATGTTGCCCGGCGTACGGCCCAGCATGTTCTTGGCCTCAGCCCCGACAGCCTCAACGGTCCGGCCACCCCGGCCAGAATCCTCGCGAATCGCCACAACGGACGGTTCATCGAGCACGATGCCATGCCCCCGTGAGTAAATCAGGGTGTTGGCGGTGCCTAAATCAATAGACAGGTCATTGGAAAAATAACCCAGGATATTTTTGAACATGTTGGGGTGGGGTCTCGTAAGAGGATTAACGGCGTAATTTAACAATGCCCACGACATTCTACAAGGCGGCATGTATTATTGCGTCCCGCTGATATAGCAGCGTGGCGGCGCCGGCATAGCGGCTCGTTGGCAACCCATGAAACCCGGAATGAACACGTGTCACTCGATAAAGAACAGGTACACCATATTGCGCTGCTCGCGAGGCTGAAACTCAGCGATGCCGAGTACGCAGAGAGCGTCGAAAAACTCTCCAGAATCGTTGATTTCGTCGATCAGCTGTCCCAGGCGGATACGACGGGCGTCGTACCGATGGCGCACCCGCTTGATGCGGCTCAAAGGCTACGCCCCGATGTCGTCACCGAGACCGATAATCGCGACCGCTACCAGGAAAACGCTCCGGCCGTTGTTGACGGGCTGTATCTCGTTCCCAAAGTGATCGAATGATGGACATGCATCTGCAAACAATGACCGAGCTGGCGGCTGGTCTGGAAAAGGGGGACTTCAGTTCTGTGGAGCTGACCCAGACGCTTCTCGATCGAGTTGCTGCGCTGGATGACAGGCTGAATGCGTTTGTTACCGTGACAGCAGCCGAGGCCCTTCTGGCGGCGGCGCGCGCAGATGCGGCGCGAGCGGCCGGCAACGTTGGCGCGCTGAACGGCCTTCCCATTATTCACAAGGACATCTTTTGCACGCGGGGCGTCAAGACGACCTGTGGATCGAAGATGCTCAACAATTTCATTTCACCTTACGACGCGACGGTCGTTGAGAAACTCGCCGCAGCAGGTGCCGTCGTACTGGGTAAGTCCAATATGGACGAGTTTGCGATGGGATCGTCCAATGAGACCAGCTTTTTTGGGCCCGTTCGCAACCCCTGGGACCTCGAATGTTCCCCGGGCGGTTCGTCGGGTGGTTCGTCTGCCTCAGTCGCGGCGCGATTTGCACCGGCGGCAACCGGCACGGACACGGGCGGCTCGATTCGTCAGCCAGCCGCGTTGACCGGAACGGTTGGGATCAAGCCGACCTATGGCCGCGTTTCGCGTTACGGCATGATTGCTTTCGCATCCAGCCTTGACCAGGCGGGTGTTATCACGCGCTCGTCAGAGGACGCTGCGCGTGTTCTGGGCGTTATGGCCGGGTTTGATGAACGTGATTCCACCTCTATTGATCATCCCGTTCCGGACTATCTCGCGACTATTGGCGATTCGATCAAAGGACTGCGGGTTGGCATTGTTCGGCAGCATTTTGATGCGGGTCTTGATGAGCAGACCGGTGCGAGGGTCAAAGCCGCCATCGCCGTGATTGAATCGCTGGGTGCGACAACCGTCGAAGTCGACCTGCCCAATATCGATTTGTCCGTGCCGACTTACTACGTCGTTGCTCCGGCAGAATGTTCCTCGAACCTGTCACGCTTTGACGGTGTGCGATTTGGTCATCGAGCAGAGAACGCCGAAGATTTGCTGGATCTGTATTGCCGCAGTCGAGGTGAGGGATTTGGTGACGAGGTCAAGCGTCGAATAATGACGGGTGCCTACGTGTTGTCCGCCGGTTATTACGATGCCTATTATCTGAAAGCGCAGCAGGTCCGGCAGTTAATTGCGGATGATTTCAAGAAAGCATTTGCGGATGTTGATGTGATCGCCGGTCCGACCGCGCCATCGCCGGCGTTCAAACTCGGCGATAAGGTTGATGACCCTATTCAGATGTACCTGAATGATATTTACACGATTGGTGCCAATCTGGCCGGGCTGCCGGCCATATCCGTGCCTTGCGGTTTCGTGAATGACATGCCGGTTGGCCTGCATCTTGTCGGCCCACACTTTGGTGAAGAGGTCTTGTTGCGATGCGGACACCAGTATCAGCAACAGACTGAATGGCACAAAGCTTGCCCGGAGGCGTTCCAATGAGTGCCGCATGGGAGGTGGTGATTGGCCTTGAAATTCATGCTCAGCTAGCCACAAAGAGCAAGATTTTTTCAGGATCGCCAACGGCTTACGGCGCTGAGCCCAATACGCAGGCAAACCTTGTAGACCTCGGCTACCCGGGTGTTTTGCCAGTGCTGAACAAAGAGGTCGTGCGCATGGCCACGATGTTTGGTCTGGCGATCGGGGCAACGGTCGCACGGCGCTCTGTGTTCGCGCGCAAGAATTACTTCTATCCGGATTTGCCAAAGGGCTACCAGATCAGTCAGCTTGAGCTGCCGATCGTTGAGCACGGCGAATTATTCATCACCGACGCCAATGGCAACGAAAAACGCATCGGCGTTACGCGAGCTCACCTCGAGGAAGATGCCGGCAAGTCGATCCATGAAGGTCTGGATGCATCATCGGGAATCGATTTGAATCGGGCGGGAACGCCCTTGCTTGAAATCGTCTCGGAGCCAGATTTGCGATCGGCAAAAGAAGCCGTTGCGTACATGAAAAAAATTCATACGATCGTGCGTTACCTCGGAATCTCCGATGGCAACATGCAGGAAGGTTCTTTCCGCTGTGACGCTAACGTATCGGTTCGACCGATGGGTCAGGAAGAGCTGGGGACACGCGCCGAGCTCAAGAACCTGAACTCGTTCCGGTATATCGAGAAGGCCATCAACATCGAGGTCGAACGACAAATCGATTTGATCGAAGACGGCGGCAAAGTGGTACAGGAAACCCGCCTCTACGATTCGGATCGAGACGAGACGCGCTCGATGCGTTCCAAAGAAGAGGCAAATGACTACCGCTATTTCCCGGATCCGGATTTGCTGCCGGTCGAGATTAGTGAGGAGTTTATCGAGGCTGTGCGTGCAACCATGCCCGAACTGCCGGCTGCCAAGGAAGCCCGATTCGTCGATGAGTACAGCCTGAAAGGAGACGATGCCGGCATTCTTACGGCAAGCCGACCGTTGGCTGATTATTTTGAAGCGGTTATTGCAGCTACCGATGCGCCTTCGCAGATTGCAGCGAACTGGGTTATCGGCGATCTCGCGGGTGCTCTGAACAGAGATGGCCTGGATATCGAGGACGTGAAAATCTCGGCCGACGAACTCGCGGGTCTTGTGAATCGGATTCACGACAATACGATCTCCGGCAAAATTGCCAAGCAGGTGTTTGAGGCGATGTGGGAGGGCGAAGGATCCGCCGACGACGTCATCGAAGCCAGGGGCTTGAAGCAAATCACCGACAGTTCTGCGATTGAAGCCGTTGTCGACAAGGTGATTGCCGACAACCCCGGGCAGGTTGCTGAATATCAGGCAGGCAAAGACAAGCTGATCGGCTTCTTTGTTGGCAAGGTCATGCAGGAAACCAAAGGTCAGGCGAATCCGGGCCAGGTCAACCAGATCCTCAAAGACAAACTCCAGAGTTAGAGCATGCCGGCCGACAGTATCATCCCCTTCGGCTTCGAGGCATTGCCGGTGCGTGGCGCGCTGCTTCAGATGTCGCGCTCCTGGCGCCGCATGCAACGTGACCACGATTACGATGCTCTTATTACCGAGACGCTGGGACATGCCGCGGCTGCGACGGGCTTGATCGCGCAGAGTCTCAAATTTGATGGCGCCATTACGCTGCAAATTCAGGGCAGCGGTCACTTGCAGATGCTGGTCATGCAGTGCACGAGTGATCTCGATATGCGTGGCATGGCCTCGTTGGACGAAGCGGCCACTGCGGGCAATTTTGCCGAACTGACAGAGAATGCGCACTGTGCGATTACGGTAGATGCCGGTGAACGACCCTACCAGGGCATCGTAGCTATCCAGGACGAGTCTTTCGCCGCGAGCCTGGAACATTACTTTGATCGATCTGTGCAGGTGCCGAGTCACGTCGCCCTGGTAGCCAACGAGGATGTCGCTGCTGGCATTCTGCTGCAACAGACGCCAGGTGCGCCGATCGATACAGACGACTGGCATCGATTGCACTTGCTGTTGGCGACGCTGACGACTCGCGACTTTGATGGCGACGCTGGGCTGGAGCTTATCGGCAAGCTGTTCGCTGAAGATGACGTGCGGGTTTACGAGCAGCGCCCGGTAAATTTTCAATGCCGTTGCTCGAACCAAAAGGTTGAGGATGTGTTGAAGATGCTGGGCGAAGAAGAGTCTCGAGAAGCGTTGGAAACTCAAGACAACATTGAGGTTGTCTGCGAGTACTGCGGCGAGAAGCGCTCATTTGATTCAGTGGATGTCAGTCGACTGTTTGCAGATAACGTTGTAACGGGTCCGGGGTCCGTCCAGTAGTATGGTGCTGACAGGCTGCTTGTGAGTTTTTACAGCCATTGATCGGATCAACACCAACCAATAGGCTTGCACCCAACCCTGCATATTGAGGCCGCACCTATGAGTCTTTCTGACATCGCAAACCTCGTTGAAATCATCGGCATACTGGCAATTATTTTCGGTATTACTTTTGGCGCATTGCAGTTAAGACAACATCGAAAACAAAGTCGCGATATGGCGATTCTCGAATTGGCCCGATCTTTTGAGGACCCGGAGTTCACCGCAGCGTATATGTTGATTACCGGTCTTGAGGCGGGTATCGGTGATAAAGAGCTGCAAGCCAAAGGTCCGGAGTACGTCGCCGCGGCCATGCGGGTCGGCTGGAAATTCGAGACCGTTGGTATGCTGATTCATAATCGCGTCGTACCGATGGATGCTATGGCCGATCTTGTTGGTGGTTTCTCCATCAAGTTGTGGTCGATACTCAGCGTCTGGGGCGAAGAAATGCGGGTGAAGAATTGTCAGCCGGAGTTCTTTGAGTGGTATCAATGGCTTGTTGAAAGGCTGCTGGAGCGCGGCGCATCCACTCAAGAGCCAGCCTATCGCGCTCACCGGTCCTGGCGAGAATCGGGCTAAGTCGAGCATCCGGGCGGTTTTTAGAAATTCCACGGGGTTTGGAATATAGGACAAGACCTGTATACTATTTGGTCTAATATATAAAAGAATCCTTATATTCTTATATGATGCCCGGTACCAATAATCTGTTGCTGCAGTTCAAAGCGCTCGCCGATCCTGTGCGGACCCGGCTTGTTGCCCTTTGTGGCATTGCAGAGTGCAGCGTGTCGGAACTCACCAAGGTGACCGGTCAAAGCCAGCCCCGAATTTCGCAGCACGTGAAGCAACTGTGCGCGGTCGGCTTGCTGGAACGATTCAAAGACGGACATTTTGTCTACTACCGTGTGCGCAGCGGGGGCGATGACTCCCCAGCGCGTCGGCGTCTCCTCGCATTGCTGCCTGAGGATGAACCGCAGTTTGCGAATGACACCAGGAAGTTGCGCGAGATTCGGGGAGACAGCGGCGTATTCGCTGTACCGGTCGCGGATACGGACCGACTGCTGCATCGGGCGCTGGTCGAATTAACCGTCGCAGCACCTTTGGGTGACTTGCTCGATATCGGCTGCGGTCAGGGTCGTATTTTGAAACTGCTGGCGTCGCGCGCACACCGTGCGGTCGGGGTTGATATCGATTCGGATGCGCGGCGACTTGCGCGCGCAGAGTTGCTGCTGGCGGGAACACCCAACACGACATTACGTCAGGGCGACATGGTGTCTTTGCCGTTTGACGACAACGAATTCGACACAGTCATTCTCGATGACGTTTTGCACGCTGCGAAGAATCCAGCGGCGGCCGTCCTGGAGGCGAAACGGCTGGTGAAGAAGGGTGGTCGTGTGCTGTTGCTGTCGGCGGTTCGGGACGCCGACGCAGCCGAAACTCAGGCGCAGTTTGCCAACCTGGCAGCGGATGCGAACCTGCGTATTGCATCACCTCGCGCGATTCCGGCAAAAAACCCGGCGTGGTTGCTGGCGGTAGCAACCTCCACAGACCGCGCATCCAGATCGGCATAAGAGCAATGGTAGCCAGCATGAATACGACGACACCCCCATCCGTTTCTTTTGAGTTTTTCCCGCCGAACACCGAAGCGATGGAAGCCACGTTGTGGCAGTCCATTGAGCGGCTGGCCGGACTTGCACCGCGATTCGTCTCTGTAACCTACGGTGCGGATGGCTCAACCCGGGAGCGGACACACGCCGCGGTCGAGCGAATCATCAGAGAAACCGGGCTGACGCCGGCGCCGCACTTGACCTGTATTGACGCCAGTCGCGGCGAGATAGATGACATTGCGCGTGAGTACTGGGACATGGGTGTGCGTCATCTGGTGGCCCTGCGCGGCGATCCGCCCAAAGACGATGGGCCCTATGTCCCGCACCCCGACGGTTATGCCTACGCGTCCGACCTGGTTCTGGGCCTGCGCAAGGTCGCAGATTTTGATATCTCCGTAGCCGCCTATCCGGAAGTCCACCCGGAGGCTTTGGACGCCGTTTTCGATCTCGATAATCTCAAGCGAAAACTCGATGCCGGCGCGAGTCGCGCGATAACGCAGTTCTTTTTCGACACTGATGTGTTCCTGCGTTTCCGGGATCGTTGTGCTCAGGCGGGCATCGAATCGGCAATTATTCCCGGCATCCTGCCCATCACCCGGTTCCCACAAATGGAGCGTTTCGCAAAAATGTGCGGAACAGCCATTCCCAAAGCGTTGCGGCATCGTTTCGACGGACTCGAAGATGATGCCGAGACTCGACAGATGATCTCAGCGAGTGTGGCGATCGAACAAGTTCGCCACCTTGAAGCTGAAGGTATTACAGATTTTCACTTTTACACGTTGAACCGCTCCGAGCTCACCTATGCGATTTGTCATGCATTGGGTGTGCGTACCGGACGGGCGGCAGCGTGAGGTTGTAGACATGGAACGTAACGAAAGAATTGCAGCATTAATGCGCGCTCTTGATGAGCGCATTCTGCTGCTCGACGGCGCGATGGGGACGATGATTCAGGGCTTCGGTTTGAGCGAAGACGAGTATCGTGGTGAGCGCTTCGCGGACTGGAAACGAGATCTGAAAGGTAACAACGATCTTCTGTCGATAACACGGCCCGATGTGATTCGCGATATTCACAATCGCTTCCTCGCTGCTGGCGCAGACATCATTGAAACCAATACCTTCAATTCCAATGCGCCGTCAATGGCGGATTATGGAATGGAAGATATCGTTGTCGAGCTGAACACCACGGCCGCACGGCTTGCTCGAGAGTGTGCCGATGCACACGCAAGCAAGATTGCAGCGCCGCGGTTTGTGGCGGGTGTCCTGGGTCCAACGAATCGCACCGCGTCAATCTCTCCTGACGTCAATGATCCGGGCTTTCGAAATATCACGTTTGATGCCCTGGCCAACACGTACGAGCTGTCGTCTGTTGCGCTCATTCAGGGCGGCGTCGATTTTCTGATGATCGAAACAATCTTCGATACGCTGAATGCAAAAGCGGCGATCGTCGGCTTGAAACGTGCGTTCAGAACAACTGGAATCGAGTTGCCGGTCATGATCTCGGGCACGATTACCGATGCTTCTGGCCGGACCTTGTCCGGGCAAACCACAGAGGCATTCTGGAACACTGTGCGTCATATCAATCCGTTTATGATCGGGTTGAACTGTGCGTTGGGCGCGAAGGAATTGCGCCAGTATGTTGCTGAATTATCCCGGGTCGCCGATACGCGAGTCAGCGCACATCCCAATGCGGGGCTGCCAAACGAGTTCGGTGAATACGACGAAACCCCGGCCGAGATGGCCGAGGTGGTTGGCGAATTTGCGTCCAGCGGTCTGGTGAATCTGGTGGGTGGCTGTTGCGGTACGCGCCCGGAACATATTCGTGCTCTGCGGCAGGCCGTTGATGGCGTCTCGCCACGAGCAATTCCGCAGTTGCCTGTGCGGTGTCGTTTGTCGGGTCTCGAGCCGTTTAATATCGGCCCTGATGATTTGTTTGCCAACGTTGGTGAACGTTGCAACGTGACCGGTTCCGCGATATTCCGCCGACTCATTGAAGCGGATGACTACACGGCCGCGGTTGCTGTCGCGCGTCAGCAGGTAGAGAACGGCGCGCAGATCATCGATATCAATATGGATGAAGGCATGCTCGATTCCGAGAAGGCCATGGTGACATTCCTGAACCTGATCGCATCTGAACCTGATATATGCAGGCTGCCGATAATGATCGACTCGTCTAAATGGACAGTGATTGAAGCGGGCCTCAAATGTGTGCAAGGCAAGGCCGTAGTCAACTCGATCAGCCTTAAGGAAGGCGAAGAGCAATTTATCGAGCAGGCGCAACTGGTCAGGGACTACGGGGCGGCTGTCATCGTCATGGCATTCGATGAATCCGGCCAGGCCGATACGGTCGATCGCAAAATAGACATCTGCAAACGCTCTTACAAAATCCTGACTGAACAGGTTGGCGTTGATCCCGCCGACATCATTTTTGATCCGAACATCTTTGCTATCGCAACCGGTATCGAAGAACACGCCGCCTATGGGCTCGACTTTATCGAGGCAACCCGCGCAATCAAGAAAGCGTTACCGCATACGATGGTCAGCGGTGGCGTCAGCAATGTGTCGTTTTCGTTTCGCGGCAACAACGTCGTCCGCGAAGCAATTCACTCGGTATTCCTGTACCACGCAATTCGTGCGGGAATGGACATGGGTATTGTCAACGCAGGGCAGTTGGCCATCTATGCCGACTTGCCGGACGATCTGCGCAATGCGGTTGAAGACGTCGTACTCAATAGAGATGCTGACGGTACCGAGAAGCTTTTGACGGTGGCAGAAAACTATGTCGGTCAGAAGAGTGGCGCCGCAGCAAAAGTGAAAGACCTGTCGTGGCGCGAGTTACCTGTTAACAAGCGACTTGAGCATGCGCTCGTAAACGGTATCGACGAGTACGTTGTCGACGATACCGAAGAGGCTCGCCAAGGGACCAACCGACCGCTCGACGTCATCGAAGGGCCTTTAATGGCCGGTATGAATGTTGTCGGCGATTTGTTTGGTGACGGCAAGATGTTCCTGCCGCAGGTAGTGAAGTCTGCACGAGTCATGAAGAAAGCGGTTGGCCACCTCGTACCGTTTATCGAAGATGAGAAAGAGGGCGGGATGAGTTCCAACGGCAAGATCGTCATGGCCACAGTGAAGGGTGACGTACACGACATTGGCAAGAACATTGTTGGCGTTGTTCTGCAATGTAACAACTTCGAGGTCGTCGACCTCGGTGTCATGGTGTCGTGCGACAAGATTCTGGAAGCAGCAAAGCGTGAAGGCGCAAATATAATTGGCCTGTCCGGGCTGATTACGCCGTCACTGGACGAAATGGTGCACGTCGCCAGTGAAATGCAGCGACTCGATTACGCACTGCCATTGTTAATCGGCGGGGCGACAACGTCACCGGCTCACACGGCCGTCAAGATCGAGCCGAAGTACGAAGGCCCGGTCATTTACGTCAAGGATGCGTCGCGTGCAGTTGGTGTTGCGCAGGCTCTCATAGAGCCCGGTACGCGCGGTGCGCTAGTGGATAAGACTCGCAAGGACAACGCCCGGCGTCGCGATCAGCACGCGAACAAGAAGCGTTTGTCGCCGCAGCTGTCGCTCAATCAGGCGCGCGCTCAAAAACATATCTGCGACTGGTCAAAATACGATGCACCAAAGCCAAAGTTCACCGGCACCCGAGTGTTCGACGATATTGACCTGAACGATCTCCGCGACTACATCGACTGGATGCCGTTCTTCAATGCCTGGGAGTTCCACGGTAAGTTTCCGCAGATTCTGAGTGACGCGACCGTCGGCGAGGCCGCGACGTCATTGTTCAACGATGCGACGGAGATGCTGGAAAAAATCATTTCTGATCAGTGGCTTAGCGCACGTGCGGTGGTTGGATTTTATCCCGCGAATTCTCACGATCACGACGACATCCTGGTATTCGCCGATGAAGAACGAAACGAGGTCGCTCACCGCTTTTGTCATCTGCGCCAGCAACGCTCGAAGGCAGAAGGACATCCGCAAGGATGTCTCGGTGATTTTGTGGCACCAAAGGAAACCGGGCTGGCCGACTACATTGGTGGTTTTGCTGTTACCGCTGGCATCGGTATCGATGAACACGTTGAGCGATTCGAGAAAGACCACGATGACTATAGCGCCATCATCTTGAAGGCACTCGCTGACCGCTTGGCCGAGGCGTCAGCGGAATATATGCATGCGCGAGTCCGCCGAGAGTTTTGGGCTTACGAAGCGGAAGAGGCTTTGAGCAATGCTGAGCTGATCGCCGAGAAATATCGCGGCATTCGACCGGCACCCGGATATCCCGCGTGTCCCGACCACACCGAAAAAGGCACGCTTTGGGAATTACTGGATGTCGAAGCCAGCATTGGTCTGCAACTGACGGAATCTTACGCCATGTTCCCGACCGCTGCGGTCAGCGGGTTTTACTTCGCACACCCTGACGCCAGATATTTTGCTGTTGGCAAGGTCGATCGGGACCAGGTCGAATCATATGCCGAACGAAAAGGAATCAGCGTTGTCGAAGCGGAGAAGTGGCTGGCACCGAATCTTGGATATGACCCTGACGAAGCTAACGCAGCGTAAAGTTTTCGGCACATTCTTGGCGAGTGTGCTGCTCGTAGCATCCGCCGCTCAAGCGGATGACTACCGTGATGCACGAGCCGAGCTGGTCGCGGCGTATCAGGTGGAGAATTATGCTGCGATGCAGCTTGCGGCACAGAAGGCCGTCATTGCGCGGCCAGAATATCCCGGCGCTCTTTTCAATCTCGCGCTGGCTTACACACTGAATGATAAACACCGCGATTCATTGCGGATTTTGCGGCGCCTGCTGGACAAGGGCGTGGATTTCGGTGTGGTCGACATGGATGAGTTTGCGACAGTTCGCGAGCTGGTTGCTTGGGATAGTTACCTGAAGGCGGCCCAGGCCTTGGGCGAGCCGGTCGGCAAATCAGAAGTTGTTGCGACCTATTCTGAACCGAACTTCGTTCCGGAAGGAATTGCGATTGACAGCGCCGGACGCCTGCTTCTGGGCAGCATTCGGAACGGTCAAATTATCAGGCTGACGTCTGGCGCCGAAAACGAAATCCTGAGCGATCGCAAAGCGCATTGGAGCGTATTCGGGATGCGTTTCCATGCAGACGGGAGTCTTTGGTTTGCGAGCGCAGCGGTGCCGCAACTCTCCGGCGTTGGGGAAGACGAAGGCAAGACCGGGCTGTTTAGACTGGATGTTGCCAGCGGTGAGGTCACCAAGTCGGCGATTCTGCCGCAGTACGACTCTACGCAGGTTCTCGGCGACCTGGTGATCGCGGACGACAATACGATATATGCAACAGACAGCCTTACGGGGGCTATCTATCGTTACTACATTGATTCCAACGAGTTTGAAGTCCTCGTGGAGCGCGGCGAACTGGGCTCACCTCAGGGGCTGGCTCTGGATGACAGTGGCCGCTTTCTTTATGTTGCAGATTACATCGGCGGTTTGTATCGCATCTCGACAGAGGATGGTTCGCTCGTAAGGCTGCGAGTCGCGGCGAGTATTACAGATTTTGGAATTGATGGTCTGTATCGCTATGGCAACGAACTGGTCGTTATTCAAAACGGCATTCGCCCGCACCGGGTTGCCGCATTTCAGCTGAGCGAGAAGGGGCTCGCAATCAACAGCAGCCGCATCCTCGCATCAAATCTCGAAGAGTTTGATGAGCCGACACTCGGTGTCATCAAGGGAAATGATTTCCTGTTTATCGCGAACAGTCACTGGAACAGGTTCGACCGGGACAATCAGCTACCGGAAGGACTGTCCGGTCCGATTGTTCTTAAACTACCGCTGAACTAATCACAGTCGAAGTCATTGCTGCCAAGCGGACGGCATTGCGGTGGAAACCCCTGTTGTTGCCAGTACTTGAGGATTCCTGTCCTGCGGATGAAGTCTCGAAATTGATCGGTCTGACGCATACGTCGATGCGCCTTGTTCCAGATGATAAAGGAATCTAGAAGGACGCTTGAGCTGTCAATGTAAGCAAGGACTATTGGTACTGTGTAACTGGATGCGTCGGGATTGGTTGCAGAAAAGGTTGTCAGTGAGTGCACAAGTTGGCTGTGATCATTCTCCGTGCTACGCAACGCATTGTACAATTTCTCATGTTCGTTCCAGCCGTACAGTACCTGGCTGTCATTGCTCAAAACCATGAAAGCGGTTTTTTCACCCATGCGTGCGAGCAACGACAAGTCGGCCTCGCGAGCTTTTACCATGCCGGTCTCGAGCATCCGGGTAAAGTGTGCGAAGGCTTCGATGTCCCGTCCTTCACCTGCGAGCACGACGACAAAGTTTTCCGCGCAGGGTGCTGAAAGCGGCGAGTAGCCGATACAGGTGGCAAAGTCGCTCAATGCGCCCTCAATATCGCCGAGACTAAGGCGCAACAAGCCGCGCCAGTTCAGAGCAGAATCATCGCGTGGGTTGATCTCTATTGCATCCGACAGATCATTGAGCAGTTTCGCGAAATCCAGTGCGCTGTTCTGTTCAGGCAGACTTTGTACTACTACCTGAACCTTGGCCGCTATCGCGATGGGACTTCTGGGCTCCAGTTCCAGCGCTCTGTCAGCGAATTCGTTGGTCAGGCGCACCTGCTCATTGCGCGGTGTATCCGAGAAATTATAGTTGGCCTTTAAGAAAGTGAGAGCTGCGCGCATTTCCCACGCCGCTGCAAATTCAGGGTCCTGTTCGATTGCCGCCGCGAGTAATTCATCCGCTACGTCGAGTTCCGTCCGAGACTGATACAGGCTTCTTGCGTGTAGAAACATTTCATAGGCGCTCAGGTTGTTTGTACCAACTCGCACTGCAATCTCGTCACTCGCGTCAAATCCGAGCTTCTCCGCCAGCGCAGCAACAATGGCCTTGGAAATTTCGTCCTGAATCGCAAAAACGTTTTCGGCTGTCAGGGGTCTGTCGAAGGTGTCGGACCAAAGATGTTTGTCGTCCGCCGCGTCAATCAGCTGTGCGGTTATTCGTAGCGTATCGCCCGCTTTACGCACGCTGCCTTCGACCACATGTCGAACATTCAGGTTGGCGGCTATTTCGGGGATTCCGAGATCGCGCCCCTTGAATTGAAACGCAGAAGTTCGCGATGTGACGTCCAGTTCATCGACGCCAGCCAGTAGGTTCAGGATTTCTTCCGAGATCCCATCCGAGAAGTACTCCTGATCGCCGTCAGGGGACAGGTCTGCAAACGGCAACACTGCGATGGTCGCGGCAGACACCTCAGCAGTTGTTGCGACTGACGCCTGTTCATCAATAAGGATTTCTGCCGGTTGAAATACTTGCCAGGCGAACACCAACCCGACGATTAGAACACCGGCGATGATCACGAAGTCGAGTTTTCGCCAGCTTTGATGTTGCGTCTCGCTGCTCGCTGCATCGGTGCGTACAATGCCATCTGCTGTGAGGTCAAAAACCCACGAGACGATTATTGAGATAGGGAGTCCGACAATCAGCAGTCCTACAACAATACCGTCAAACCACGCAGGCAGCTGCATGGACTCTTCGAGGGTTGTTGCGATCTGCACGAGCAACCAGCCTACAACGAGATAGGCACCAACGACTCGTACGACATTGCGTCGGCGCAGCTCCTGAAAAAAATTATTCATGAATACCGGTCTCATTGAATTCGCATTGGACTTTAGCATGCGGGAAAAAGGGTATCGACAGACAGATTCCAGATTCACGGTTCTGAAGAGAGTGCCTGGAGTGCGGTTAGCGAACCGCTGGTGGTTACAGGGAAAGCGTGACGATCAGCGGCAGGTGATCAGAACCGATGCTCTTGCTGGTTTTCGCATTGAGCACTCCAATGCCCTCGGACACCAGTACGTGATCGATCGGTATCATTGCGAAAGGCATATAGGTCGGCCACGTTGCTAACACACCGAACCCCCGTCTTGCATTGTGCAGCCCGGTCGACCGCTCCAGGTTGCGATAACGCGGGTCCCATACGCTGGCATTAAAGTCGCCAAGCAGCACAACCGGTGCGTCAGCACCTTGTATCCATTTAGCCAGGCTGTCCAGTTGCTCATTGCGCGCCGCATGCTGTTTCTTTCCGAGAGGGATTGTCGGGTGAGAGCTGACCAGCGTCAGCTGTTTTTCGCCAATCGAAACTGTCGCGGCAATTGTCGGATAATTGAGCGGTGGGCTATCGACGTGCAGAACCGAGTCGAATGGCAGTTTGGAATACACCGCGATACCAAAATTCCCCGCTCGAGGCTCGGTGTAGAAGTGCGGGTACTCGCTTTTCAGGCTGGTGATCCCGGCCAACCAGTCGTGATTGATTTCCTGAAGAAAGACCATGTCAGGATCTTCCTCGGTGACGAGGTCCAACAGTCTTTGATATTGATGGTTGCGCGCAAGCACGTTCGCGTGCATTAGCTTCAGATTCTGGTCGCCGCTGCTCTCACCCTTGAGCGGGCGATACCAGTCAACAATGAGCACACCATTCAAAATGGCGGCAATCAACAGCGCGAGCGAGAATTGTGGATTTTGCAGCGCCGCGAAAACCAGCAAGAGCAGTACGGATACAACGAAATATTGCAGTCGAAAATGCGAAAACAGCTCAATGCTGTGATGCCGAATGTTGAGCGCTGTTATTACCGAGAATATAACTGTCAGTGCCGCTGCAGCCTGCAGCAACCCGACAAAACTCACCGTGAGCTACTTGCTGCGCACACCGGGCAATCTTCACGTTTCAAAATCTTGACCGTATGAAACTCTGTGGAGGCTGCGTCATATAATCGCAACAGTGAGGTATCCGAAGCGATCCCGGCGAAGTATTTCAGAGTCTCGACCGCCATCAGGGTGCCAATGACGCCTGGAACGGGAGACAGCACGCCGTTGCCGGCACAGCTGTCCAGAGACTCGTCGGCTTCCGTGTACAGGCAGCGGTAACAAGGCGCTGTGTCGAAAATGGGCCCGAAGACTGCAAGCTGTCCTTCCAGCCGAATTGCGGCGCCGGAAATCAGGCGGCGTCCTGCCGAAACGCAGGCATCGTTTAATTCGAATCGTGTTGCGAAGTTGTCACAACCATCGAGAACAACATCTGACGATTTTACCGCCTCCGTAAGAGCGGCGCCCTCCAGACGAGTTGTGATGGCCGTTATCTTGATGTCCGGATTGAGTTTGCGCAGATGTGCAGCCGCAACCTCGGCTTTGAGCCCACCAACGTCCTCGGGTGTGTACAGAACCTGACGTCCGAGGTTGGTTTCATCGATCGTATCGAAATCTGCGATCAGGATGTGACCGACTCCACTGGAGGCCAGATAGGCTGCAGATGCACAACCGATGCCGCCGGCACCGATAAGTAACGCTGTGCCATCAGCGATTCGTCTCTGGCCGAGAATGCCGACCTGCTCGAGCGCAAGGTGACGGGCGTCGCGACTCATCATTTTGCAATTACTCCGTTATTGTCACTTCAGTAATCATCACAGTATCCAGCGGTACATCCTGGTGTCCGCCACGATTCCCGGTAACCACACCTGCGATCGAATCAACGACATCCATACCGTCGCTAACCCGGGCAAATACCGCGTAGCCAAAATCGCGGCCGCCGTGGTTGAGAAAATCGTTGTTGTTCAGGTTGATGAAGAACTGCGACGTTGCGCTGTCAACAACACCCGTTCGAGCCATCGCCAGCGTACCACGCTCATTCTTTTCGCCATTATCCGCTTCGTTCTTGATCGGGTCGCGGGTCGGCTTGGAACCCATGCTTTCATCCATGCCGCCGCCCTGAATCATGAAGTTGGGAATGACGCGGTGAAAGATGGTGCCGTCGAAATGGCCGTCTTTGACGTACTGACGGAAGTTCTCGCAGGAAATTGGTGCCGCTTCTTCAAGGAGTTCGATGCTGATGTCGCCATGGTTGGTTTTGATAGTAATCATGATGGTCCGTATGGTCTCGCAAAGTAGATATATGGCCGCCTATTTACCATTCCGGCGCGCTGCTGTCACGCGGGGTAGTCCGGCAAGGTCATTGTGGCACGTGATTTCGCGCCACCCCGCTTCCTCAAGGACGGCCGCAACGGCGTCTTTCTGGTCGGCCCCGTGCTCCATCATTAGCCAGCCATCGTTTGTCAGGAGCGGCATACAGAGGGTCGCAAGAATTCGAATATCATTGAGGCCATCTTTGCCGGAGGCCAGCGCTGACAAGGGTTCGAAGCGCAGGTCGTTAAGGGCTTCATCGTCCTCCCGGACGTATGGAGGATTGGAAACAATGATGGTGAACTGCTTGTCAGCGACAGGTTCTGTCCAGTTTCCCGAAAGACAGGTGACGTTTGCAAGGTCCGCCTGCCGCACGTTTTGCCTGGCAATGGCCAGCGCATCGGCACTTGCGTCTGTCGCCGTTATTGAGCAGAGCGGGCGCTCTGCGGCAATGGAAATTGCGATCGCGCCGCTGCCGGTACCGAGATCCAGAACTTCCCATGCGGCCGTGCGCGGAATCTCGCGCAGAGCTAACTCGACGAGCAGCTCAGTTTCGGGGCGCGGCACCAGGGTTGCGGGACTCACCAGCAGCTCATGCGACCAGAACTCGCGGGTTCCGGTGATATAGGACATCGGCTCGCCCTGCAGCCGGCGCATCAAAAGTGTCTCGAAGCGATCCCGGCTCAGGGCATCGAGTTCATCCTCCGGGTGAGCGAACAGGTAGCTGCGCGGCATATCGATTGTCTTGCACAGCAGTATCTCTGCGTCCAGACGGGCGGTATCGGTGATTGGCGACAGACGCTCAACGGCGTCGGCAATTACAGCATCCAGTCTCATGTAGGTGTAAACTCGCCGAAAAATGACAATGTAACTGATGCGCCTATGAACGTGTATTCCAACATTCTCGATATGGTCGGCGAAACGCCGATGTTAGAAGTCACTCATATCGATACCGGCCCCTGCCGGCTATTCCTCAAGCTCGAATTGATGAACCCTGGTGGGTCAATCAAAGATCGCATCGGCATTTCGATGATCGAGCAGGCTGAGAAGCGTGGCGACTTAAAGCCTGGCGACACAATCGTTGAAGCGACCGCCGGCAATACAGGCCTCGGTCTCGCACTGGTCGCGGCGCAAAAAGGCTATCCCCTGATTCTCGTGCTCCCAGACAAGATGAGTCAGGAAAAAATCTTCAATCTGCGGGCAATGGGCGCAGAAGTTGTGCTCACGCGCTCAGATGTGGGCCGTGGCCATCCAGAGTATTACCAGGATCTGGGCAGAAAGATCGCGGAAGAGAAGGGCGCCTATTTCATTAATCAGTTCGGCAATCCTGACAACCCACTGGCTCACGAGACAACAACGGCACCTGAAATCGTCAAGCAAATGGACGGCAAACTTGATGCGATCGTCCTGGGCGTTGGTTCCAGCGGCACCGTCAGCGGTATTGGCAAGTATCTGGCCGAGCATGCGCCGAACGTTGACATGATCCTTGCTGACCCTGTCGGATCCGTTCTGACTAACTGGATCAACAAAGGCGAGATGGGCGTCGGCGGTAGCTGGCTTGTTGAAGGCATTGGTGAGGATTTCATTCCCGACATCGCCAACTTTGAGAAAGTAGCAAAGGCGTACGCTATCAGTGATGCAGAGTCTTTCGCAGCGGCAAGGGAGTTGCTGAAGAAGGAAGGTGTGCTGGCAGGCTCGTCTTCCGGCACCTGTCTCGCGGCCGCTCTAAAATACTGCCATGAGCAAACTGAAGCGAAAACGGTGGTTACGTTTGCTTGCGATACCGGCAATAAATACCTGTCGAAACTCTTTAACGATTTCTGGATGGAGGATCAGGGCTTCATCGAGCGCGAAAAGCACGGTGACTTGCGAGACCTCGTCGGTCGACCACACGGTGAGCGAGCAACTATTACCGTTGGCCCAACCGACATCCTGACAACCGCGCACAATCGCTTGCGTAATGCTGGGTTCTCGCAGCTGCCAGTCATGGATGAGGGTGTACTGGTGGGTGTTGTGACGGAAGACGCAATTATTCAGTTCGTGTATGGAAAACCAGAGCTAATGACAGCGCCGGTGCAGGACGCAATGGAATCGGCTTTCATCAAGCTTGATCGGACCGAGAGCGTTAACAATCTTGTCGCGATGTTGAGGGTGCAGCCGTATGCGGCCATCATGGATGGCGAGGAGTTCATGGGCCTGATTACGAGATCTGACGTACTCAATTTCCTGCGGCGACAAATGTAACTTCGTTACACCGGCCGATCAGTACAGGTATTTCTTCGCTCGAGGCATGACCGATGTGCTTGCGGTCGCCCGGCTAATCGTCTGCAGACTGGCGCACTTTGCGCAGCAGCTTGGCGAGTTGTGACCGTTCTGTCCTGCTAATGCCGCTCAAGCTTTCGTCCGCCGCGTCAAGTCGATGCTGGATCGCATTATCAATCACCTTGCGTCCCATCGTCGTTAGCGAAACGATAACACTCCGACGGTCATTCTCAGCAGATTCGCGACGGACGAGTCCTTTGCGCAAAAGCTTGTCGACCCGATTTGTCATCGCTCCACTGCTCAGTTGCGTTTCCTTGGCGAGACCAGTGGCGGGGAGGGCGAACGGTTTCCCCTGTCGCCGCAGGGCAGAAAGTACGTCGTACTCGAACAACTCGAGACCCAGCTCATCCAATGCAAGCGTTGCCTGCTGGTGGAAGGGTTTATAGAGATTCATCACCCGAACGACCACACCGAGGCTGGCTGTATCAAGCTCTGGACGTTCCTCTGACCATTGCTCAAGGATGTCGTCGACGGCGTCATTTTTCATAATCACTAACTCGTATTTATTTTGATGTAAAAATACTTGACATGGAAGCAAAATAATAGATACTCCGCCAAAACGACTTCAATTCTAATGGACTTACTCACATGGTAGCTGCCGTAGATCAAGTACGACGACTAATCCTTCCAGCAAGAATCCAATTGACTGGTTCGTTGACGAACAGCTTGCAACCACGGCTGTCGCTCGTAGATCGAATCGCCGAACTCCCATATATCGTAACAGTCGAGAATGATACAGACACGTTGCACTTCAACGTCAGTGTTTATCTTCAGCAGGTAACGGCGAGTTTGAAAAAACGGCCGGAGCCGGTTCGGTTTTGCAAAATTGATCATGCTGGGATCGACATATTCGGCCTCGACGACACCGATAAACAGCAGGTCTTGTCAAGCGGCTGGTGCCGTACTCGAGCTTCGCACGTATTGATGTACCTGCCCAGAGACGATGCAGAGGTTGAGATTTGCTGGAATATTCTTATGCGTGCTTACGACCAACTTTATGAACAATCCACACAAGCACGCCCCATAAGAGCTGCCTCGGCCTGGACTTTACCTAGCTTTTCCCGGACCAATCTTCAGTGAACAGGAGAATCTGAAATGCGTACCCCTTATGACGATGTTGAAGAATTTGATTTTGCCGATAATCTGGACGTTAAGCGGATAATGCGAGAACAAAAACGCGAAGAGCTGCGGCTAGCAAGACGACGCAGCCGTCGTGGACCTGGCAACAGTGAACGTTTTGATGATTTCGAAAGCAACGACTTCGACGATTTTGGAAGCTACGGTGATTCTGCCGCCCTCGACTACGATGATTACGATGAAGACGAGTTTGATTCGTATTCGGGCGTCGGTATAGACCACTAGACCCGAAAGGGTGTCCGTAAAAAGGACGGTGAGGACTCCTGGGGCCGTTGAATTATTGACTAATTGTTCGGCGCTCCCTGATCGATCCACGTTCCGATGATCTCGATCTGGTCCTGGGTCAACGGCGTCCCACGTCCTTCGGCTAATGACGCCTCATGATGTGGTGGCATGCGGATTTCGGGACTGGTCTTGTTCGCGATGACTAAATAAAGCGTGCTGGAGATGCTGCTATTCGGAATGACGACTGGACCGAACTTGGTACCCTTCATGATGCTGTCATAGTCGACCATGCTGAAACCGCTGGCGGCAACTCCTTCAGCAACCTGATCGTGGCAAACCACACAGTTTGCAAGAAAGATCGGTTGCACGTCGCCGGCAAAACTAATTTGACGTTCACAGCCAAATAGCCCGATACAAAGAGTAAGAAGTCCAAGCCGAACAAGGATTGCAGACGCCATGGCACGATCTCCATCCATAACCTAGCAAAAAGTACCGCAGCGCGAATACCGGTACAATCGTGGCTTTCCACATCTACGCTTAAGGTTGAGAAAGGCCGCATAGTGGCGTCAAACATGTTTACCGCAGAAGTCAGGTCTCAGTTCAAATGGCCGGTTACCGCCGAACAAACGATCTCGGCGTCGGCGAGTCGGGTTTGGGACGCAATATCCGCACCGGGT
>JAACFM010000012.1 GCA_009937445.1 Gammaproteobacteria bacterium
ACCGGCGAGCGCCTCGACGAACTGGAAGACCCGTTTCGACTGTACCGCTGCCACACCATCATGAATTGCACGCAAACCTGTCCCAAAGGCCTGAATCCGGCACAGGCCATTGCCGAAACCAAAAAGATGATGGTCGAGCGCAAGTATTGAGTGAAGAATCCAGGTTGAGGTGGCAGTGCCGACGCGGCATGCGTGAGCTCGATGAATTGCTGCTTCGCTATCTCGAATCGCGCTACCCCAGCGCCGATGAAGCGGAAAAAGCCGCGTTTCAGGCAGTTTTGGCGCTTCCGGACCCGGACCTGAACGGGTATTTGTTGCAGCGGCAAGTGCCCTTATCAAAGTCCATCGCCGGTGTCATCGAACGCATACTCAGCCAACCTCACGCCTGATCCCTGGTTACGGATCGTCGTCCTGACATCAGGCCGACTGCTCATCGCGGCGGGTCTGGTCCTTATTTTGATGTTTGATCTCAACGCCGTATTTCGGGCTGCGGGATGTCTCGTCTGGGTCGCGGCCGGGCACTTTGAACTCGCCAATCTGCAGCGAGGATTCGACGCCTGTACGAGCATTCGAATTGACTCCAGCGGAGCTGCAGAGATCTTTAATAGCGATCAGGAATGGATGCCCGCGACACTGCAGACGGGCAGCGTGCTGCTGCGAAATCTGGGCTGGCTGCGACTTCAAAGCACCGATGGCCAATATTTTTTTGAGCTGGTTCGGGGTAATGCCCGTCAAAGCAATGACTGGCGACGCTTGCAGGTTATTTGGCGGCACATTGGAGCCTAGCTTCTAAGCTGCTAACATGCTGAGGTAACAACAAAAAACGACGATTGGAACCGGCCGAAGCCGGGCGTCGCGGATTGCACATGGAACGGTGTCACAGAACAAAGATGAATAAGGCTCAAAATCCCGAACTAATCGCATTTGCTGGGGTCTATCCCGGTGTTGGATGCCTGTATGCCGAACCTGGTTTGAGCTGTTTGTGGGATCGGTGCTGAATGTCGAATCAGGCGTCTGACCAGAAACTGGTCGAGCGAGTCCAGAAGGGTGACAAGGGCGCGTTCGATCTGCTGGTGCTGAAGTACCAGCACAAGATCGTCAACCTGATTATGCGATATGTGCGTGATCCTGAGCTGGCACTGGATATATCTCAGGAAGCATTTATCAAAGCGTATCGGGCGTTGCCGAGGTTTCGTGGCGACAGTGCGTTTTATACGTGGATGTATCGAATCGCCGTGAATACCGCAAAGAATCATCTTGCGGCGCAACGCAGACGACCGATGGATGTTGAGCTTGATTTGCAGGACCCGGAACAATACAACCTGCACACCAAACTCAAGGAGACCGATACTCCGGAGGGAGTGACGCTCAGCAACGAACTCAAGGAGTCGGTTGAGCGGGCGATTGCAGCATTGCCGGAGGACTTAAGGACGGCGATTGTGCTGCGGGAGCTGGAAGGGATGAGTTATGAGGAGATCGCACAGACGATGGAATGCCCCGTCGGAACCGTGCGATCAAGGATTTTCAGAGCACGCGACGCGATCGGTAAGAAGGTAGGGTCGCTGATACGCTAATTGTAGGTGAAGTATGAATGACGGGATAAGAATGCAGGTATCTGCTTTTGTCGACGGAGAACTGCCGGAGAACGAGTCCGAATTGCTGTTGCGACGGATGAGCCAGGATGCGGAGCTGCGCAAAGAGGTTGCCGAATATCTGGCGATAGGCCGGTTGATTCGGGCAGAAGCGGGCCTTGCCGGTGCTGATCGTTTGCACGCTCGCATCGCGGCTGCGATAGATGATCGACCCGCCGATGCTGACGATTTGCCGGTCCCATCTACCGCGTCGCGAGCCATACGGCCGCTGGCGGGCGTCGCGATTGCCGCGAGTGTGGCATTGGTCGCAATCTTTGCTTTGCAGCAGACACCGGCCGTTGATAAATTGCCGGTCGATACGCCGGCCGTTGTCGAGGTGGTCCCGAACGTTGACGGGCAGCAGGAACGGCAGCGCCAGTATCTTCTGAATCACACGGAGACGTCATCTCAGCTGGGCGCGAACGGCATGAACTCTCGCGTCGTGACGCTGCGCTTCAGTGAGGAAGTCTCGCTTGATGAAGACGAGTCCGAACAGCCAGTCGTACTGGACGAGTTCGCCGAGGAAGCGACACAGCCTTGATGCGAAAGATGCTTCCAAGTTTCACCCGCAGCCTGTGGCTTGTTGTCGGTTTCGGTTGCGTCAGTGGGCCGGCGTTAGCTGACAAGTTGCCGCGTGACTGGCTGGATCAGATGGGTGCCGCGGTCCAGTCGATGAGTTACGAAGGCACTGTCATCCGCATCAAGGACGGCTCGGCAGAGGCGCTGAAAGTTGTGCACACCGTCAAAGACGGCGTCATTATGGAAAAGGTCGTAGCTCAGGAAGGCAACGGTCTCGAGATAATCCGCAACGGCAACGAAGTGCATTGCATCCTGCCCGACCGCAAGTCGGTTCTCGTCGAAGAATGGAATGACCAGTCAACCCTGTATTCCACGTTACCCAGTAGCGAAATCCGATTTGGTAATGAGTACGATGTTGCCATCGTGCGCAAAGATCGCGTCGCGGGCCGGGACGCGATCATGCTGGCGATACGTCCGCACGACGACTATCGCTACGGGCATCGAATCTGGCTTGATACCGAAACCAGCTTTCCCTTGCAGACTCAGCTGATCAGCGAGGGGGTTGCGATCGAGCAGGTCAAGTTCGCCGATATCATGCTCAATCACGAAATTCACGCAAGTGCTCTGGAGCCGTCTTACAGCACCGAAAACTTTACCTGGCTGCGGCAGCCATCGGGTCACCAGGGGACCGTGGTCGAGACGAGTTGGATCAGCGACGCATTACCCATTGGGTTTCGCGCCGTTTCCACGCACGAAGAAACGCTGCAAGACAGTGCAGAGGTCGTCACACACATCCTGTTCAGTGATGGTCTGGCAAATGTCTCCGTTTTTATTGCTGCCAATAGTGGCAAACAGGCTTTGGGCTCTGCGCGTGTCGGTGGCTCAAATTCCTACGGTATTGAGTTAGGCGATTTCGAAATTACGGCAATCGGAGAAGTGCCGGCGATGACGGTTGAGCAAATTGCGACCAGCATGCGCCAGCCCTGACACGCTGGCGTCACGAATCGCAGCTTCAGACCATCCCCTCCTGTAAACTCCCTGAATGCAAAACCCACAGGGTCAGGTCGTATCCCTTCGTGCCGATGATTCAGGCACCCGGGCCCTTGTTGAGGTGGAATCAGCGGTTGTCTGCCCACGATGCGAATCGGGCAAGGGGTGTGGCGCCGGGCTATTGGGAAGGCAACCCGGAGAAAAGCGTGTTGAGGCGGTCGTTGCAGAAAATCTGGATCTCGAGAACGGCGACCTCGTCAGCGTTGTGCTGGCGCCGCGCAATGTCCTGCGTGCCGCGGTGATCGTCTATGGCTACCCGTTGTGCGGCGCTGTTTTGGCGGCGATCCTGGCATTTGGCCTGGAAGCCGGCGACGCCAGCGGCGCAATCGCAGCCCTGATCGGTCTTGTCAGCGGTATTATGGCCGCCAGAATTCGACTGCGAAGTCACCAATGCCTGCGAGATTTTACGCCAATGATCGTTACCCGATTGTCGCCGGTGGAGGACTAAATGGCTGTCATCCACTACTACTCCCGACGAGGTTGTCACCTCTGCGAGGTGATGCTCGAGGAGTTGCTGCCTTTGATTCGTGACAAGGCGGATATCAAGTATCGGGATATCGACACCCAGCCCGACTGGACCGAGAAATACGATGTTCGGGTACCGGTCATCGAATATGAAGGCGAAGTGATCAGCGAGTATCCGCTCGATTACGGCGCCATCCGGGCCGTCCTTGACCGAATAGCCAAGGTCGGCCAATAACATGCGAAACTCGGGGACTGAAATCGGTATACTTCGCCGCTGCATCAGGCTGGCCCACGTTCCAGCCGTCTATTGATAAGCCCTTCCATGAAGCATATTCGTAACTTTTCAATCATCGCTCATATCGATCACGGCAAGTCGACGCTGGCCGATCGTTTTATCCACCACTGTGGTGGGCTCAGTGATCGCGAAATGGAAGAACAGGTGCTCGACTCCATGGACCTGGAGCGCGAACGCGGAATTACGATCAAGGCGCAAAGCGTTTCACTGAACTACACCAGCGATTCCGGTCAGGTGTATCAACTGAACTTCATCGATACGCCGGGACACGTTGACTTCTCGTACGAGGTATCCCGTTCTCTGGCTGCGTGCGAGGGTGCGTTGTTGGTCGTTGACGCGGCGCAGGGCGTTGAAGCACAAAGCGTCGCTAACTGCATCACCGCCATCGATATGGGTTTGGAGGTCATGCCGGTCCTCAACAAGATTGATCTTCCTGCGGCCGACCCGGAAAAAGTCGTCGCCGAGATCGAAGACATTATTGGTATTGATGCTCATGACGCCATTCACGTCAGTGCCAAATCAGGACTTGGCGTTCCGGCTTTGCTGGAGCAAATCGTCGAACTGATACCACCACCCCAAGGCGATCCGGACGGCGAGCTTCAGGCACTGATTATCGATTCCTGGTTCGACAACTACGTCGGTGTCGTATCACTCGTTCGTGTTATGAACGGCAGTCTGTCGAAACGCAGCAAGATTACCGTCATGTCGACGGGTATCAGTTACGGCGCGGATCGAGTCGGCGTATTCACACCGAAAATGGAAGATCGGGACGGCCTGAATACCGGTGAGGTCGGATTCGTCATCGCAGGCATCAAGGATATTTACGGCGCGCCGGTTGGCGACACGCTGACCGCAACTCACAGACCCTGTGCATCGCCATTGCCTGGGTTCAAACAGGTGCAGCCACGAGTATTCGCTGGCCTGTTTCCGATTAGCTCGGACGATTACGAGGGATTTCGGGAAGCGCTGCAAAAGCTGCGTCTGAACGACGCAGCATTGCATTTCGAGCCGGAGTCATCAGCCGCGCTTGGGTTTGGCTTTCGCTGCGGGTTCCTCGGCATGCTGCACATGGAAATCGTGCAGGAACGAATCGAGCGCGAGTACAACATTGACCTCATCACCACAGCGCCGACCGTAATTTTCGAAGTGGAAACCAACAGCGGTGAAGTGCTGCTCGTTGACAATCCTTCGAAGCTGCCACCACCGAACGATATTGCGGAACTGCGTGAGCCGATCATTTCAGCCAATGTGCTGGTGCCGGAGAAGTATGTTGGTGCGGTGATCAAGCTCTGCATCGACAAGCGTGGTGTGCAAAAGCAAATGCGCTACCTGGGTGGGCAGGTCTCGCTGGAATACGAGATTCCGCTGGCCGAAGTTGTCCTCGACTTTTTCGATCGACTAAAATCAGTCAGCCGCGGATTTGCGTCATTTGACTATCACTTCGTGCGATTTCAGGAAGCCCAGCTTGTCAGACTGGATGTCCTGATCAACAAGGATCGAGTGGATGAGTTGTCGATCATTGTGCATCGCGAGAATGTTAAGACTCGTGGACGTGACCTCGTCGAAAAGATGCGTGAGTTAATTCCACGACAAATGTTCGACGTGGCTATTCAGGCGGCTATTGGCAGCCAGGTCATCGCGCGCAGCAATGTGAAGGCGCTGCGTAAAAATGTGACGGCAAAGTGCTACGGTGGCGATATATCCAGAAAACGAAAGCTTCTCGAGAAGCAAAAAGCTGGTAAGAAACGGATGAAACAGGTAGGTTCCGTCGAAATTCCACAGGAAGCGTTTCTTGCTGTACTTCGGGTTGATAAGTGAGTCATTACATTGAGTATTAATCTTGCGCTGATCTTGACGCTGTTGACACTGGTCTCCGGCATTGTCGTGGCAATGGATACGCTGGTGTGGAAAACCGCGGAGCAGGACGAGCGTACGAAATCGACAGCAATGGCAACTGTGGTCGAGTACTCACGATCGTTCTTTCCCGTGTTGATTTTTGTATTGGTGATTCGTTCGTTTGTTTTTGAGCCGTTTCGTATTCCGTCGGGCTCCATGAAGCCGACGCTTGTCGTTGGTGATTTTATTTTCGTCAAGAAGTTCAGCTACGGACTCCGCCTGCCCGTGACTGAAACGAAAATAATTGAAACCGGACAGCCAGAGCGAGGCGATGTGGTGGTATTTCGTCTGCCGTCAGAGCCAAGTATCAATTACATCAAGCGTGTTGTCGGCTTGCCGGGCGACGAGGTCTCTTACGAACGTCAGCGGCTCACGATCAATGGCAGGGTCATGGACATTCGCGCCGACGGCGAGATTTTCGAGGGGGCGCCTGTCTATGTCGAAGATCTCGACGGGCGAGTACATCAAACGCTGATCCACGACCCTGGCCACTCGAAGCAGGATGGTGTCTACATTGTTCCCGAGGGCGAGTACTTCGTTATGGGTGATAATCGAGACCGCAGCAAGGACAGTCGTTACATCGGTCCAATTCCGGAAAAATTCCTCGTTGGAGAAGCCGTGCGCGTCTGGATGCATTTCATCCCCTGGGAAATGCCGGATTGGGGCAGAATCGGCACAAAAATCGAATAATGTGGTGTCAGTCACTGATTTGGTGGCTAAAATCCAGCACGCTTGCGCCTTATATTGTTAAATAACCGCGCAATTATTCGGAGTAATCAGTATGTACGCTAAATCCCTCGACAGACCGTCTTTAAAACGCCGGCAGGGCGGTATGACAACGCTCGGGGCTATCATCCTGGTGGCTTTTATCGGCTTATTCGCGTTTGCCGGAATGCGTCTCACGCCGATTTACCTCAATTATATGAAGGTGGCGGGTGTTGTAAGCGGTGTTCAGAAAGAGTTTGACGGCGTCAACGCAAGCCGGACGGCGATTCGCAGTTCCATTTCTCGCCGTTTTGACATCGAAAGTGTTGGAATAATTACCGCTAAAGACGTTAAGGTGACCAAGGTTGACGGTGGCCACGAAGTGGCGGCAACGTACTCCCACAAGTCACCGTTCATTGCCAATATTTCTTTTGTCGTGGACTTTGACAATCGGGCGATCATACGAAGGTAATTCGTCGGGTGAGTGATCCCGGCACGGGAGAGCGAACCATTGAACAAAGCCGAGAGCTGGCTCGAAAAGACGCTGCGGTATCGGTTTCAAAACGCTGAGCTGTTTCAGCAGGCGTTGACGCACAGAAGCGCCACCAATCGAAATAACGAACGCCTCGAATTTCTCGGCGATGCTGTCCTTGATTTCGTTGTTTCAGAGACTGTCTACCATGCTCGCCCGCAGGCCGCGGAAGGCGATCTCAGCAAACTTCGTGCGTCGCTGGTTAAAGACGATACACTCGCCGAAATCGCGCTGGAGCTCGATCTGGGGGAGCACCTGATCCTGGGCAGCGGAGAGCGAAAGACTGGCGGCCACCGACGCGAGTCGATCCTGGCTGACGCTCTTGAAGCAATATTTGGTGCAATATTTCTGGACAGCGGCTTTGACGCTGCAAAAACCGTAATCGACGGTGTATATGAAACGCGATATCGCGACCTTCCGGACGTTACAGACCTGCGAGATCCAAAAACCCGTTTGCAGGAATGGTTGCAGGCGCGGAAAATGTTGCTGCCGGAATACGAGCTGGTCAAGACATCCGGACAGGACCACAAGCAGCGCTTTACAGTAACGTGCACGATCGTCGAAACATCGGTTGTTACCGACGGCGAAGCAACCACTCGACGCAAGGCGGAGCAAAAAGCTGCCCGCAAGATGATCGACAAAATCACCGAGACTGACGAATGAATATTCCAGAGGATTATCGCTGCGGACTTGTCGCTGTTATTGGGCGACCTAACGTTGGCAAATCGACATTGATCAACGCCGTAATGGGACGCAAGGTCAGTATCGTGACAGCGAAACCGCAAACGACGCGGCATCGAATCCTGGCCGTGCATACTGGTGAAAAAGAGCAAATCATTTTCGTTGATACTCCAGGTTTGCATCGCAAGACCGGCAAGGCGATGAATCGCCTGATGAACCGCACGGCCGCCAATGCGCTCGCGGACGCCGATCTGATTCTGTTTGTGACGGATGCCACACGCTGGACGGAAGAAGACGACGATGTACTGCAGCGATTACAGTCTGCCAGAGCACCGGTGATCGCGTTGCTCAACAAGACCGACAAGGTTCATCCGAAAGAAAAACTCCTTGAAGGCCTCGCTGAATTGTCGGCACGCCACGCTTTCGCCGAGATCGTTCCGATTTCTGCTGTCAAGAGAGACAATCTGGACCATCTTATGGCGATGATTCCACCTTTTCTGCCCGAGTCGCCACCGCTGTTTCCTGAGGACATGGAAACGGATCGCAGCCAGGAGTTTCATATTTCGGAGATCATTCGAGAAAAGCTGACGCTGATGCTGCATCAGGAAATGCCCTACGGACTGACCGTCCAGGTCGAGCGCATGGTCAGGGAGGAACGGGGGTTTGCTATCAACGCGGTGATTTGGGTTGAGCGTGACAGTCAGAAGGGAATCGCGGTTGGCAAGAACGGCAGTGTGCTGAAGAAAGTCGGCCGATCTTCCCGCCTTGAAATTGCGAAATTGCTTGGCGCGCCGGTTCACCTGAGTCTGTGGGTGAAGGTTAAGACCAACTGGGCGGATAACGAAAAAGACCTGATGAACCTCGGTTTCGAGGGCAGCTAGGCAGTGAACCGCGCATGAGTTCACAGCGGCGTGTCCAGCAGCAACCTGGCTACATTCTGCATCATCGCCCATTTCGAGATACCAGCCAGATTCTCGACATCGTGACACGCGATCACGGCAAGATCGCCGTCGTCGCGCGCGGCAGTCGTGGTTCCCGGTCCCGATTGGCCGGTGTATTGCGACCCTTCCTGCCACTGCGCGTATCCTGGGTCGCGAAGTCCGATCTGGGAACGCTGACCGGTGCAGAAGTCGCCGGGTCGCCCGCCGGCGTAATGGGCGACGCGATGTTCTCGGCTTACTACGTCAACGAACTACTGCTGCATTTCTTGCATCGCTATGACCCTCAACCGGAAATATTCGCTCTTTACGAGGAAGTGATAAAGGCGCTGCTTGTCACCGAGAATATTGCAGCCGCGCTGCGCTCGTTTGAGCTTGAATTCCTCAGTTTGCTTGGTTATGCCGTCAATCTCGAGCATGAGTTCGGCAGTCGCGATCCGCTTGCTAGTGATCGAGATTACGAATACCGGATGGAACAGGGCCCGGTAGCGGTCGTGCGTTCCGGACCGTTGGTATTCAGTGGTGCTGTATACCGGGAAATTGCCGCGCAACGTTTTGATAATCCGGATATCCTGCGGGCCGCGAACCGATTATTGCGGGAAATCATTGCTTTCCACCTTGGAGGCAAAGAACTCAAGAGCCGCAAGGTGATGATGGAACTGCATCGCGGTAGAATCGCGCCTACGAAAACCAAGGGATCAGAACAGTGAACCTAAACGGACAATTATTGCTCGGCGTGAATATCGATCACGTTGCCACACTCCGGCAAGTGAGGGGTACGACCTATCCGCGACCTGCGGATGCTGTGGTTATGGCGGAGCAGGCGGGTGCCGATAGCATCACAGTGCACCTGCGAGAAGACCGTCGTCACATTCAGGATGCGGATCTCACGGCCATTAGTGATGTCATGCGTACCCACATGAATCTGGAAATGGCAGTGACCGACGAAATGCTGGATATCGCGGCGCGCATCAAACCCTCTGATGTTTGTCTGGTTCCGGAAAAGCGCGAGGAACTGACAACTGAAGGTGGTTTGGATGTTAAAGGTCAGTTGGAAAAAATCACCCGTGCGTGCGATCGACTCGCGAGTGAGAACATTCGTGCGTCGTTGTTCATTGATCCGGATTTTGAGCAACTTGATGCCGCAGTGGCCGCGGGCGCACCGGTCGTTGAATTGCATACAGGCGCTTACGCGGATGAGGATGGCGGCGCACACGCAGCGGAGCTGCAGCGCGTCATCGATGCAGCGAAATACGGGCACGAGCTCGGGTTGATCATCAACGCGGGCCACGGCCTGCATTATCATAACGTTGCGGCAATTGCGGAAATACCAGAGATCGTGGAACTGAATATCGGGCATGCAATCATTTCACGGGCCGTGTTCGATGGTCTTGCAATGGCCGTGAGCGAGATGAAGCGCTTGATGACCAAGGCACGGTCAGGGTAGCCCATTCATGATTTTTGGTATTGGTACCGACATCGTCGAGATGTCACGCATGGAGGCGACCTGGAAACGTTTCGGTGAGCATTTTGCGCGCCGAATTTTGATGGATGAGGAGATGAAACTCTTCAGGCTTACGAAGCGCCCCGCACGATTTCTTGCCATGCGTTTTGCCGGTAAGGAAGCAACGGTCAAAGCGATGGGCACCGGTTTTGCACACGGTGTCTGGATGCGCGATGTCGGAATAACCAGTAACGAATGGGGCAGGCCGTTGATTATCTGGTCAGAGCGCGGGCAAAAGGTTTGTGATGAACTGGGAATTGGAAAGGGTCACGTCAGTTTGACGGATGACGCCGGATTGGTGATGGCGTTCGCGGTTGTTGAAACTGCGGACAGCGAAAAGAGAAACGGAATATAAAAATGCATTGTTTTTCATTTGATATTGAGACCGTTCCCGACGTTGACTTCGGGCGACGCTTCTGGGATCTGGACGGCTTGCCCGACGATGAAGTCGCGACTGCCATGATGTTTAAACGGCAGCAGCAGACCGGGTCGGATTTCCTGCCGCTGCACTTGCAGCGCATTGTCGCTATTTCGGTGACCTTTCGTACCAAAGACACCTTCAAAGTGTGGACACTTGGCGACGAAGAGTCGGATGAAGCGGAGATTGTGCAGCGATTTTTCGACGGTATAGAGCGTTACACCCCCGATCTGGTCTCCTGGAACGGCGGCGGTTTCGATTTGCCGGTGCTGCATTATCGAGCCTTGAAACACAAGATTCAGGCACCGCGATACTGGGAAATGGGCGAGAACGATCGCGATTTCAAATGGAATAACTACATGAGCCGTTTTCACTGGCGACATGTTGATCTGATGGACGTGCTGGCCGGTTTTCAGCCGCGAGGGCGTGCCAGCCTTGATCAGATGGCTGTGCTGCTCGGCTTCCCCGGCAAACTGGGTATGAGTGGCGACAAGGTGTGGGACAAGTTCAAGGAAGGCGGTATTCGTGAAATTCGCGATTACTGTGAAACGGATGTCCTCAATACCTGGCTGTGTTTCTTAAGATTTGAATTCATGCGCGGTCATCTTGATGAAAAGGACCTGGGTCGGGAGTTTGCACTGGTTCGCAAAACGCTGACGGAGCTTGATCAGCCACACCTCAATGAATTTCTCGCGGCCTGGCCCGAGTAGGGCTCTCTGATGGCCAGAAAGAAGCGATGGGAGCCGGAAACGGCCGTGATCGAGTCGGCGACTCATGACGGTCGCGGCATTGCTGCGGTCAGTGGCAAAAAGGTATTTGTTGCCGGCGCCTTGCCCGGAGAAACGGTTGCGTTCATGCGCCGAAAATCGAGGCGCAATTTTGATGAGGCAGAACTCCTCGAAGTCATAGAGGCCTCAACGGATCGCATCGACGCGAAGTGCGAAGCCTTCGGGCGTTGTGGTGGTTGCTCATTGCAACACGTGAGTGACGACTATCAACGCAACATCAAATCGCAAACGCTGCAAGACAATCTCGAGCGAATTGGCAAGGTAGAAGCGGAAACCTGGCTGCCACCAATGCTGGGACCGATTTGGGGATACCGCCGTCGAGCTCGCCTTGCTGTTAAAGACGTTCCGGCAAAGGGCAGAGTGCTGGTCGGCTTTCGCGAGCGACACGCGCCGTTCATCACTGATATGCACCGTTGTGAAGTACTCGTAGAACCGATGGGTGGATTAATTGATGCGTTGAGCGACCTGGTGGCCAAGTTGTCCATTCGGGCGCGACTGCCGCAAATTGAGGTTGCCATTGCCGAAAATTCAACCGCGCTGGTATTTCGTGTTCTTGATGAACCCGACGCTACTGACAAGGAGCACCTGATTGCATTCGGCGCGGAAAACAATTGCCGGATCTATTTGCAGCCCGGTGGCCTTGATTCACTGCAATTGATCGAACCGGCGAGCATTGATGAAGCACTGTTTTATACCTTGCCCGAGTTCGATATTCGAATCGATTTCGAACCCGTCGATTTCGTTCAGGTGAATAGCGACATCAATCAACGCATGGTGCATTTCGCGATCGAACAATTAAGTCCCGGCCCGAACGATCGAGTGCTGGACCTTTTTTGTGGGATTGGTAATTTTTCTCTGCCACTGGCCCGCCGCTCGGGGACTGTACTTGGCATCGAGGGTGAGAAGACGCTGGTCGCGAGGGCTGCTGAAAACGCGCACAAGAACGGCCTGAGTAATGTCGAGTTTCGGGTGGCAGATCTCAGCAAGATTGACGGCACAGAGCCGTGGGTCAAAGCGGGATGGGACCGTGTCCTTCTGGATCCGGCTCGCAGTGGAGCGGCGGAAGTCGTGTCACGAATGAAATTGCTGAATCCCGAGCGGATTGTCTACGTCTCGTGCCATCCGGGCACTTTGGCGCGCGATGCCGCTACTCTGGTTCACGAGCAGGGCTATCATCTTGAATCTGCGGGTATTATCGATATGTTCCCGCATACGGCCCATGTAGAATCAATCGCAGTGTTTACGCGAGACTAATCAACTACGGCGAGGCGCAACGGATGTCACTTGGACCTGTGATGCTCGATATCGAGGGACTTGCACTGAGTCCGGCTGACCGCGATTTGTTGCGGGAACCCGCTGTGGGCGGCGTTATTCTGTTTTCGCGAAATTTTCAATCGGTCGATCAGGTGACTGATCTGGTCTCGGAGATTCGTGCGTTGCGCAGCCCGCCGTTGCTGGTGGCTGTCGATCACGAAGGCGGGCGGGTGCAGCGATTCCGTGAGGGCTTCACCGTCATGCCGCCGATGCGACATATCGGAAGAGAATACGATCGGGACCGTGAATCGGGACTCGCGGCAGCGCGCCAGGCAGGTTGGCTCATTGCTTCAGAGTTACGTGCCGTTGGTATCGACTTGTGTTTCGCGCCTTGTGTCGATCTGGATTGGGGAATCAGCGAGATCATTGGTAACCGGTCATTCCATCGGAAGCCCGATGTCGTTAGTGAACTGGCTGAAGCATTTGCGCGTGGATTGCGAAGTGCGGGCATGGCCGCCGTCGCGAAGCATTTTCCCGGGCACGGCGCGGTGGTGGCGGACTCTCATCTGCGACTGCCCGTTGACCGGCGGGGCTACGGACTGATTCTCGATGATATGCGGCCGTACGAACGCATGATGAATACGGGTGTGCTCGCCGGCGTTATGCTGGCGCACATTATCTATTGGGAGATCGACAACATGCCGGCCGGATTTTCGGCGTACTGGATACAACGCGAACTGCGTTCGCGGCTTGGGTTCGGCGGTGCTGTGTTTTGCGATGACCTCAGTATGAAAGCGACCGCGAGCTACGGATCGATGGCAGAGCGAGCGCGACTGTCGCTGGATGCAGGATGTGACATGATCCTGGTTTGCAACGATCGTGATGCGGCGCATCAGGCGGTTGATGCACTGAACGATTATTCCAACCCGCTATCGCTTGTACGCCTTGCGCGCCTGCACGGCACAGGGCAGATGTTGCGCGAGTCGCTGCTGGCGAGTGACGAATGGCAGGAAGCGAATACCTTGTTCGCAAAATGGAGCGCACGTCCGGAGCTGGAATTAAATGCCTGATAAATACGCACTGATCATTGGCAGTGGTTTCACGCAATTTGCGAGCGGGGAAGCGGACCCGCTGTCCGACAATCGATTCGGAGCGCCATCTGCGCCGATCAGACGCAGTGAATTCCACGGTCACAATATCCTGTCGATCGCCCGGCACGGAGAGCCTCACACCATTTCGCCGCACGCGATCAACTACCGCGCAAATCTGCTGGCGCTGCAAGAGGCTGGCGCTACGGCGATCATTGCCCTGAATACGGTTGGCGTCGTTTCGGATATCCGCGCATCGGGTGAGATCGCGGTCCCTGACCAGCTTCTGGATTACACCTGGGGAAGGAAGCACACGATTTACGACGACGGAGATGCGATAGACCACATCGACTTTACGCATCCATTTTCCAGTCATTTAAGGCGCGAATTATTGGATGCCGCGAAGCATGCGGACATCGATTGCTACGATGGTGGTGTGTATGCTGCCACGCAGGGCCCACGCCTCGAGTCGGCCGCGGAGGTTGATAGACTGGAACGCGACGGTGCCGATTATGTCGGCATGACAGCGATGCCGGAAGCGGCACTTGCGCGCGAACTGGGTCTTTCTTACGTCTGTCTTGCCCTTATCGTCAACAAGGCTGCGGGGAGAGGGGACACGCCGATTCACGATGATGTCGAAGCGAGTACAGTATCGGCGCGAACACTGGCAGAATCATTGCTGCAACAGTTCTTCAAAGGGCGGATTGTCAGCTAGACGCAGACAGAAACGAACCGATATGAAAACCGTTAATCGAAAAATTCTGGAACAAGTCATTGCTGCAACGACGGAGCCGCTGCTCGTCGTGCGCATCGACCGGCCCGACTGGCCGGTTGTCCTGGCCAACCCGGCTTTTACATCAATTACTGGCGATGAGGTCCTGCAAAAGCCGTTCGCGGATGTCATTGAGGCGCTCGCCAACCGCGAGCTTGCGTTGGAGGTCAGTGAGACCGTCCGGTCACAGCAAGAGGCGAGCTTGCCGGTCGAATCCAACAGTCGCGAATATCTCTTGGCATTGAAACCTTTGAGTTTGCCAAATGAGGAGTCAGCGAGATTCTATGCGGCTATTTGGCGTTCCGGAACCGGCTCCGGGACGGCGGAAGGTGCTGAAATGCATCACGCATTGCTGAAGGCCAAACGCCGTATTCGTGATTTGTCCCGCGATGATCCGGTTACCGGTCTGCTGAACGGCCGGGCATTCGCGGATGTGTTCGAGCATGACTGGGCCGTCGCTGCACGAGAGAAGGGCAAATTATCGCTGGTGACATTCACGCTTGAGGAATTCGATGCCTACGTTGAGGTATTCGGCCGACACGCGGCGGATTCCTGCCTGCGGCAGGTCGGGCGGGCGATCAGGCGCTGCCTGCGACGCGCCAGCGATGTGGTGGCACGCCCTGATGGACAGCGATTCGTCGTCTTGTCTCACGCCACCGACGAAGACGGTACGCGCGAATTTGCCAGGAAAATTTCGAGTTCCGTTCGCGAACTTGGATTACATCATCCGCGCGCACGGTCCTCTAAATTTGTAACGGTTTCGTTCGACGTGTCCGTCGCCAATGTGAGCTTGGAGCAGCGCCAGGCTAAAGCGTTTTTGACGGAGCTACTTTCCGTCAAATAGATGCATGTCGGGATTTCTCCAAAGCGGACGCTCGCGGAAACGCGGTACTAGGTTTCGCTCTCGAAACTATTTATCTGCAGGTATGACTCAATTTCGACAATTAGAATATCTAGCGCCTGACTGTAGTCGTCGAGCCGATCCAGATACCACAAGTTTCCCCAGATGTGCAGAAACCGGAGTTGATTTCGAAAGGCTGTAAGTTCGCGGACATCTGTGGTCAGCAAGCGGCGATCAAATCCGTCCCAAATCTTGGTGCCTGAGTTGCGCCCAATATCCGTAAGATTCTCATCGTACTGAAGTCCGCCATCCGTAAGCCGGGGGTTGACGCTCTCATAGAAATTACCGAGCCGAGCGACGAGACCCGGTGCATTGAGTTCTGAAAGCTGACCTGCAGCGACCATCGTGGTCCAGCCCGAGCGTCGCGGATAGAGTGTACGGTTGGTCAGAAAAATTGTATCCATCGCATCTGCGACTGAGTTGAGCGGCATCGATTCCGGGCTGGCCAGCCATTGAAACAAAGCGCTGTACTTTTCATCGGCCACGAGCTGATATGCCCGAATCTCATTAACGTCCAGCAAATCCTCCCGGAGTTCTTCGAGTACCTGCGCGAGCGCGGCATGTGCAGACAATTCGGCTTTGCGATCTTGTGACATGCCTTCAAGGACAATGGCGAAGTACACCGAGATGATTATTAGTGCACCTTCGCCGATAAACCTGGCCCAAGGGAGGTTCGGTAGTTTCATCGTTGTGCCCTTTTTTTTTGTTCGTTGGCAATCAGGAGTGGTCGCTCACTGCAACGGCATTCTGCAAAGAGTCCAGCGTTCCCGCCATTAAAGCTCGGATATATACCTGGTCGCGTAGTCGATGGTGATTAGGAAGAACGCTGTCATAAGCATATTAGTCAAACAGGCCGTCGAATTTCCCTTCGTACATTTTTTGCATGACGGCGTCGGGCAACCGGAAGCTGTCAATCAGTTTAGCGAGCAGTTTCATTTCTCCTGCGTCTTTTTTATCGTCAGCCGCAATTACACACAGAATCATGAACATCAGATCTTCTTTCTGGGTGCGCGACAGCAATTCGTTTACCGAATCCACGACATCATCGAGTTGGTCGTGACTCGGCAGCTCGTCCGCCGCACGGGCAACAAGATCCAAGGCCTCACCCGACCCGAGTTTGAAGCGTTTACTCAGTAAATTCACTATGCGCATATTTTCGTCGGGCGAAATGCCGCCATCGCTTTTGGCAACCAGTGCCAGCAGCGACGCGATCAAAATCTGCGCTTCAGAATCGCCTGCAATGCTATCGCTTGCGGTCCTGACGCCAACTTTTTCGATAATTAGATCTAACAGCGACATGTCGGGGATAATATCAGTAGCCAGGTGTGATGTCCGCTTTGGGTCACAAGCCGTCGTTCAAAGGCTTCATTGATTTTGCATTAGGCCGAAAATATCGACCTAGAGTCAAGGAGTTAAAAAGCGCTAATTCTTGCCTCCAATCGAGGCCAAATGACCAATCCTTGAGTCTTAGGGACAATACTGATTTCCCGTCTAATCCTATGCTGTGATCTGGCAAACCTAATAGGAAATGAATCATGGAGGGGTTATTCGCTGATGGCGATTCAATATATTTTTTGCTTGTGGTTATCGTGGCAGTCCTTTGGATATTCCTGCCATTCGCTATTCTTGGCGCTAAGGATAGGTTGGACCATTTAATTGCGGAGACATGTAAGACAAACAAACTACTGGAAGAGATTCTCGATGAAGTTTCCAGGTCCGCTCTGAATTTAGAGGTAGAGCAAATCGTAAACGGGCCGAGGCGATCGTTTGATCCCACGGCAGGGGGTAATCATGCCCAGTTCACAGCCGCAGGTCTTGACAGCCGGAGCTACTCTCCATCGAACCCGAGTAACTCTTCCTCGAATTCTTCCACCTCTTCTTCTTCAACGCGTGTGATCTTGGCCAGTACGCCGAACTTCGGATGATCGAAATAGCGGAGCTCACCGTTGCGGAAGATCCGGTCTTCCTCAAGGCGGTAGCGAACCGGATAGGTGACCACGGCACTGTCGCCGAAGTCATCAAGGATAAACGCGTCCTCGGTTTCTTCTTCAACAGGCGCGTCCAGCTGCAGGTTGATGCCGAGATGCAGGTATCGACTGAGGTAAAGGCTAAGGTCGCCTTCGAGGCCTTCAGGCGGCGTCATGAACGAGCTCAACGGACGGGCTTCGGTTTCTTCCCGTGGATAGGTTGGCTGCGTCCAGCCGAAGTGCATTATCGGTATGTAGGCGTCCAGGTTATCCAGTCGTTCGAAAATATCGAGCAGAGCGAAGTCTTCTTCGGGCAGCATGACGATCTCGTACGGCCGTTCGTCATCCTCTATCGCTTCCTCTTCAAGCGATTCTTCTGCAATCGGTTCTTCAGGAACCGGCGGTTCCTCGACCTCGTCTTGCATCAGGCCGTCAATCAATTCACCTTCCATGCCGGGTTCGAGCGGTGGAGGTTGGTCTGGCATGAAAACCTCGGTTCCCGCGGAAACGTCCTGTGCGTAGGAAAATATGATCATTTCCACGGTGTAGCGCGGCACGACGGGCAGCTCTTCTTCCGCAGTGATGTCCTGCCCCAATGCGCTGCTGGCCAGCATTGGCAGCAATACCATGGAGATGCTCTTTTTCACTCGGTTTAACATCGCGTGAATTATCCTGTTAGCTATTACTGACCGCAAGTCGCTGCAAAAGCTTCTCGATCGCGAGGAAGCGTTTTTCGACGTCGGCCCATTCGTCCGTAATCTGCAGGCGATGTGAGCCCTGCAATCGATAATGACGGCTGTCATTTTGCACTAATTGCACGAGAGCGACAGCGTCAATGTGACTTTCAGCGGCGAAAACCAGGTATCCACCACGATCGGCGGCATCAATTTTTTCGACGCCCAGTGCGAGGGCCATTTTCTTGATAGCGGCGATGCGTATGAGGTTCTTTGTTGCATCTGGCAGCAGGCCGAAGCGGTCGATCAGTTCAACCTGCAATTCGCGTAACTCTTCTTCATTGGCGGCGGCCGAGATGCGTTTGTAGAGCATCAAACGCAGGTGTACATCGGGGACGTAGTCGTCTGGCAGCAGCGCGGGTACGTGCAGATTGATCTCGACGCCGTGATCGAGCGGTGCATCCAGGTTCGGTTCTTTTCCTGACTTGAGGGAGTCGACAGCTCGTCCCAAAAGCTCGGTGTACAGCGAAAAGCCAATTTCCTGAATCTGCCCGCTTTGCGTATCGCCCAGCAGTTCTCCGGCACCGCGGATTTCGAGATCGTGGGTGGCGAGGGTAAAGCCGGAGCCCAGATCTTCGAGCGAATCGATGGCTTCGAGGCGTTTTACGGCGTCCGGGGTCATGACGGTCTTGGGTGGTGCCACCAGATACGCATAAGCACGATGGTGCGAACGGCCGACGCGGCCGCGCAGCTGGTGGAGCTGCGCAAGCCCGAATCGATCGGCACGATTAATAATGATCGTGTTGGCCGTTGGCACGTCGATACCGCTTTCTACAATCGTCGTACACAGCAATACATTGAATCGGCGATGATAGAAATCCAGCATGACCTGTTCGAGATCACGCTCACGCATTTGACCGTGACCGATGCGAATATTGGCCTCCGGCACGAGTTTTTGCAGTTCAGTTTCAATGCGGCCGATATCTTCGACCCGGTTATGAATGAAATACACCTGGCCGCCGCGCTTGATCTCACGCAGACAGGCCTCGCGGATTACAACGTCATTCCACTCGGATACGAAGGTCTTTACCGCCAAACGATCGGCTGGTGGGGTGGTGATCAACGACATCTCGCGAATGCCACCGAAGGCCATGTTCAGGGTTCTGGGTATTGGTGTTGCGGTTAGTGTCAGTATGTCGATCTCGCTGCGCAGCGATTTAATCGATTCCTTGTGCCGTACACCGAAACGATGTTCCTCATCCACAATGACCAGTCCGACATCGTGGAAGTCTTTCGTGTGACCTAACAGTCGGTGCGTGCCGATCACAACGTCGACGTTGCCGGACCTCAGACCTGTGATGATTTCTTTGACTTCCTTGGCGGACTGGAAACGGGACAGAACTTCCACACGAATGGGCCAATCGGCAAAACGATCCCTGAAAGTCTGGCCATGCTGTTGTGCGAGCAGGGTCGTCGGCACCAGCACAGCAACCTGCTTGCCACCATGAACCGCAGCGAACGTCGCTCGGAGTGCCACTTCGGTTTTGCCGAAACCGACGTCACCGCAGACAACGCGGTCCATTGGCAGGTCGGATGCGAGGTCCGCAAGAACCTCGTCAATCGTTTGTGCCTGATCGTCTGTCAGTTCAAACGGAAATCCGGACTCGAATAATCGGTATTCATTTTCGGGCCAGCGGAAGCGGTGGCCGACGCGCGCTGCGCGACGAGCATAGATATCGAGTAATTCGGCGGCGACGTCGCGGATTTTCTTGATGGCGCGCTTGCGCGCTTTCTCCCATTGGTCACTGCCGAGTCGATGCAGAGGCGCATTGTCAGGTGATGCGCCGGTGTATCGGGAGATAAGCTCCAGTGCATGTACGGGCACGTAAAGTTTGTCACTGTCTGCGTACTGGAGATGCAGGAACTCGGCTTTGATGCCTCCCGCTTCGAGCGTGATCAGTCCCAGGTAGCGGCCGACGCCGTATTCTGCGTGTACGACCGGAGATCCTTCCTCAAGATCATTCAGCTGGCGAATAATCGTTTCAGGATCGCGATCGCTGCGACGTTTGCGCCGCCGCGTCTTGGTGCGTTCGCCAAATAGTTGTTGTTCGCTGACGATGGCGATGCCGGCAGCGGGCAACAGTACGCCGTCATCAACGGGAGCGATCGTTACGCCAATGCGATGGCCGTCTGTCTGAAACTCCTGCCAGCCATTCACGCGAGCGAGGTCGAGACCTCTGCCGGATAACAGGTCATACAGTTGTTCGCGACGCCCCGGTGAATCTGTGCTGAAAAGTACGCGCCCGTCGAAGGACTGCAAAAACTGCATCAGAGCGGCCGCGGCGTCCTCGTATCGTGCTTCGATTTTCATCGCCGGTGGGAGGCGTGTTTCGTAGTTAACTGCGCCACCGGCCAATGTTTGCGCTGAGTAACGAATGCGTGAAAAGGCGTTCAGACGTGAAGCGATTTTTCCGGGGGAAATGAATGTTTCTTCAGCGCTGAGAACGGATCGTTCCTTGTCGAGACTGCACATGGCATACCGTTCTCGAGTTTCCGCCCAGAATTGATCAAGCAACGAGTCGAGGGAATCCGGCGACAGGACCACGCAATTGCCGGGCAGGTAGTCCGCGAACGAGGCCGTGGATTCGAAAAACAGTGGCAGGTAATACTCGATGCCACCGTGGGCGATGCCGTCAGATACGTCCCGGTAGACCCGCGATTTGCCGGGCTGACCTTCAAATCGTTCACGGTAGCGGTGTCGGAACGCTGCAATAGCATCGGCATCCAGCGGCACTTCTCTCGCCGGCAATATGCGAATGCTGTCGACTTTTTCGCCCGACAGCTGATTCTCAGCTGAAAAGTATCGCAACGACTCGATATCATCATCGAAGAAATCGATACGAATAGGCGCATCGGTTCCCATTGGGAAGATATCGATCAATGAGCCCCTGACCGCGAATTCGCCGTGTTCAGACACCTGCGGAACGCGCAGGTAGCCACTTTCGATCAGTGAGGTCGTGAATTCTTCTCTTTGCAGTTGCTGGCCACAGGTGAGTGACAAGGAGCGTGCCGCGACATAGTCGAGCGGTGGCAGTCGTTGATGCAATATTCCGACGGTCGCAATAATGACGCCATCGACCATCTTCGGGAGTTCCGCGAGCACACGAAGTCGCTGTGAAATGATGTCCTGATGGGGCGAAAAGCTGTCCCACGGCAGCGTTTCCCACTCAACGAAATGCTCGACCGGGATCCTGCCATCGGTGAAGAAGCGAATTTCCGCTTCGATTTGATCTGCGTGCCGTGGGTCTTCAGCCAAGATCAGCAAAGGACGTTTCTTGCCAGTCGCAAGTTGCTGCGCCAATTCAGCCGCCGCCAGGGAGCGGCTCGCACCGATCAGGCGTCCCCAGGCCATGTGGTCGCCAGCCTGCGGAAGCTGCAAATTATCAGGAATAAGTTTGGATTTGGTCACTGCGGTGTTTGGTCAATATCGGTGTGCGGGACGCGATTATTACACAGACACAAAAAAGCCCGGGTCGTTTCCGACCCGGGCTTGGCAATTAGTGCTTTTCTAGCGTTTCACCACAGCGTGGATCACCCGGTCGTATTCAAAAAAGACGACAAAGTCCGCATAGTCCCATCGTGAGATCGGCGGATCACCCACCGGCGCATTGACTGACACCGGGCTACCGTATTTGGACTCAACGCTCGCTTGCGTCATGCCACGCGACGGACGTCCATCATCTGATTGCGCCATTCCGCCGTCTATTTTTACGGTCTCGGCGCTCGCCAGCGAGCCGAAGGCTACGAGCAAGGCGATTGCGGATACGATTCGCAGTTTGATCATTGGTACTACTCCCAAGTCTGGTGTCAGAACTATATCATCGCTGATGGCACTTCCCCATGCGAACTGCGTCACAAGTCGTTGAATGTGGTTTAATGCGAGCCGATGCTAAATCCTGTTGAACTCTTCGTGGGACTGCGCTATTTGCGGGCCAAACGGCGCACCCGATTCGTGTCTTTTATCACGCTGATATCCCTGCTCGGGATCTCTTTGGGTGTGGCCGCATTAATCGTCATTCTGTCTGTCATGAACGGCTTCGAAGGCGAACTCCGCAACCGCTTGCTAAGTATGTCAGCGCATGGCTCTGTGGCCGCTGCCGATGGCACAACCGAAGGCTGGCAAACAGTGCTCGAGCAGGTCGCTGAGGAACCTGGCGTTACCGCCGCGGCACCGTTTATCCAAATGGAAGGCATGATTCAGTCCGGCAGGGACCTCGTTGCCGTATTGGTGCACGGCGTCGAACCCGCTTATGAAGGGGCATTATCCGGCGAGATGATCAACATGGTCGCCGGCAGTCTGGACGCTCTGCAGTCCGGCGAACGCAGCATCATTCTCGGTCGCATGCTTGCCTACGATTTGGGCGCAAAAATTGGTGATGGCGTGGTGTTGCTGGTGCCCAAACCGGTCGGCGACGGAACGCTGCAACCCGTGCTTGAGCGCTTTGTAACGCGCGGCATATTCGAGGCAGGTCTTCAGGATCATGACGCCGTATTGGCGCTCGTTCATACCGATGATGTCGCCGACATTCTCGACCTCGGTTCAGCCGTTACCTCTATACGCTTCAGGGCCGACGACGTGCTCGCCGCGCCGGGCATCGCCCGATCGCTGCAGGCGAAACTCGGTAGCGAGTACAAGAGCAGCGACTGGACTATCGAGAACGGCAGTTACTTTCGTGCGATTCGCCTTGAGAAGATGATGATGTCGTTGATTCTGTCGCTCATCATTGGCGTCGCTGCTTTTAATATCGTCGCAAGCCTCGTGATGGTCGTGACCGACAAGACCACTGACATTGCCGTACTGCGCACGCTCGGAATGGGGCCGCAGGGCGTTGTGAAGGTGTTCTTTGTTCAGGGTGCCGTGATCGGTTGGGCCGGCGTCGCTATCGGTGTGTTGCTTGGTGTCGTACTTGCGCTCAATGTGCCGACGCTGGTTCCGATGCTTGAGCAGTTATTCGGTTTTCAGATCATGCCGGGCGATGTTTACTACGTAACCAACATTCCATCGGAACTGGAATCACAGGATGTCATCGTGATCGCGATTGCTGCGTTTGTTCTGACGTCGTTGGCAACGCTGTATCCGGCCAGGCGTGCCGCGCTGGTTAATCCTGCTGCGGCGCTGCGGTATGAGTAGGATGCAATGAGCCGGGCATTTGAATACTGGATCGGTAATCGCTACGTGCGATCCCGGAGCAACAACAGTTTCGTTTCGCTGATTTCTGCGATTTCGATGCTGGGCATCGCCATCGCCGTTATGGTTCTCATCGTCGTATTGTCCGTTGTGAATGGTTTTGAGCGAGAGCTGAAAGACCGCCTCCTGGCGATGACTGCGCACGCCAGTATTGAAGGCGTTGACGGTGAACTGGAAAACTCGGCTGATTTGATCGACCTGGCGCTTGCCAATGCTCGCGTTAGTGCAGCGGCACCGTTCGTTGATGGTCAGGCACTGCTGGTGTTTGAGAAACAGATCAGCGGGACCGAGCTACGCGGCATTGATCCGAAGATGGAGGAGGTTGTCTCTGGAATCGGTGCAGTGATGCAAGTCGGCGAGCTAACGGAATTGACGGCTGGCGAATTCAATATTGTGCTGGGCATTGAGCTGGCAGACGTTTTGCAGGTCGGCGTCGGCGATAAGGTCACTGTGACGCTGGCAGAAGGCAGGGTCACACCGGCTGGCATTATGCCGAGGACCAAGCGATTTACGGTGAGCGGTATTTACCGTGTTGGGATGTACGAGTTCGATCGACGTCTTGCCTTTATCAATATCGGCGACGCACAAAAGCTCTACCGATTGCGGGATGCCGTCTCGGGTGTGCGGCTTGCAGTTACCGACATATATGACGCGCCCGCGATTGTTCGAGAAGTGGCGCTTGCGAACGGCGAGCTGGTTCTGGTGAGTGACTGGACCCGTCGCCATGTGAACTTTTTTCGTTCGATTCAGATTACCAAATCCATTCTTTTTGTGATTCTGATGATGGTCATCGGGGTGGCGGCATTCAATATCGTTTCGACATTGGTGATGGTCGTAAAAGACAAGCAATCCGACATCGCCATTTTGCGGACACTTGGTGCACGCCCGATCAGCATCCTCAAGATTTTCGTCACCCAGGGCAGCATTATCGGGATTACGGGAACGCTGGGAGGCGTCGCCGCTGGTATCCTGCTGGCGCTCAATCTTGAGTCCATTATCGGATTTTTCGAATCCGTGCTGGGCATCAAGTTCCTTGCGGCTGACGTCTATTTCATTAGCGACTTGCCGTCGGATTTACACTATGGCGATGTCGCCATGGTCGCTGGCATTGCCCTGGCACTCGCTCTGATTTCAACTATTTACCCTGCCTGGGTCGCCGCAAGAACGGCACCGGCTGAGGCTCTAAGATATGACTGATCCTGTTCTAGATTGTCGTGGCGTCGTGCGGCGTTTCAACGAAGGTGATTCGACACTGGTCGTGCTGCACGGAGTTGACCTGCTGGTTCAACCCGCAGAATGCGTCGCGATAATTGGAGCGTCCGGCTCCGGTAAGACAACCCTGCTGCAGATCATGGGCGGACTTGATGAGCCCGATGAAGGCGAAGTGTTCATCTGCGGCGAGGCAATGAATGGCACGGACGAGGCGACCAAGGGTGACCTGCGAAATCGAAACGTTGGTTTTGTCTACCAGTTTCATCATCTTTTGCCAGAGTTCACCGCCGAAGAAAACGTCGCAATGCCGCTGATGATTCGCCGTGTACCGCGTGCGGCCGCAATTTCGGAAGCGCGACAGCTACTGGGCCGCGTCGGACTGGGCGAACGCTTGCATCACAAGCCCGGTGAGTTGTCGGGCGGCGAGCGCCAGCGTGCGGCCGTTGCACGAGCGTTGATAACCAAACCCCGGCTGGTATTGGCAGATGAGCCAACCGGTAACCTCGATTCGGGGAACGGCGAGCAGGTACTGAATCTGATGCTGCAACTCAATCGGGAGCTGGCAACCAGCTTGATCATTGTCACACACGATCATTCGATTGCAGCCAGGATGGACCGGATCCTTTTACTCGAGGACGGGACGCTCAAACCATCAACCTGATGGCAGACGACTAAAGGATGCATGTCGCAGAGATGCTGCTGGTACGCCAATGGCTTCTCCACGACCCACAGTCGAATCCATTGGCGTACCAGCAGCATCCCGACAGTCGGTCACGTAATTGACCTCACGGTCACAGCATTGAACAGGTATTGCCTGCGGATAGCCGGCGTCGTTGACTGTGTCCCGTGGAGACGGCGCCGGCTATCCGCAGACAATGCCGGACCAAGAACTCCACCGCTGAGTTAGTCAGACACGAGTCTCGATCAAGACTGTTGGTCCCGCCGAATGCGTCGTTTGCGAGTCTTGTAATCGGCGATAGACGACCGCCAGAAGAGGTCGAGGGTGATATAGCCAATAACGGCGGCAGCAATGCCCAAAATTACGCATCCCAGCAACATCGGCTGCCAGATCGTTACGAAGGTATGGGTTACCCAGTCCCAGGACATCTCAAACTGGAATTCACGCAATGGCGTGTTCAGCAGTCGTCGGCCCAGGCGATAGGCGAAGTAATACATGGGTCCCATGGTCAGTGGGTTGCTGATCAAGGTTGCAATCGCTGCGACCGGTATGTTGACTCGAAACGCCAGCGCCAGCAGCACCCCCATCACGGTGTGCCCCGGGGTGGGCATGAAGGCCACAAAAATACCGATCGAGAGCGCTGGTACAACGGTTCGGCGCCGAATGCCCCACAGCCGATGGTCGTGCAGCAGGTGCCGGAACGGACTCATAAACCACTGTTTACTGAGTTCGTGGCGTTTGAACGCGAATTTCCTGAAAAAGCGCCTTGGCATCTACTACGGGTCCGGTTTTGATGGCATGTGCCGACCTACTCGACAACATCCATTACATTGATTAAAGCCTGCCTGCTGCTACTCGCAGGTGGTTTCGCGGCGCAGCATAACAGGCTTCAGTTGGACTCAGACCATTGCAATGTCCTTTTTGTTGCAGTGGTTCTCATTCTTGCCTGTCGTCAGCTGCGTTATTGCGCATTTCTGTTGCTCGGTTTCACACTTTTCGTGCAAGCCGGTAGCGACATTGTCAGTTCAAGGCTGGACCCGCAGTTGGCCGGCGAAAGCATGCTGGCGAGAGTTCGTGTTGCCGATTTTCCAAAGGTCGTGGGGTCATCTGTCTCGATGCAGATTGAGCCTGCAGGGGATCTGAGGATTCCCGCTCGCTCTCAGGTCACCTGGTATGACCCGCCGACACTGCCGGCCATTGGTGACATCTGGGAATTCGAGCTGCGACTCCGCCGACCACGGGGCAATAGCAATCCTGGCGTATTCAGCCGCGAAAACTGGATGTTTCGCCAAAATCTGCACGCCTCCGGCTATGTCGTTCCTGGCAAGCGAAATCGCCTCATCCAGACCGGGTCCCTGTCGCCCGTCGAAACGTACCGGCGGGATTTCGTCGCAGATGCACGAGCGAACGGTGGGCAATCAGCGGCCGTGCTGGCGGCGATTGGGGTGGGTACCCGGCACCTCATAACAAGGGAGCAATGGGACCGGTTTGCAAAAACCGGTACCAGTCATCTGATGGCGATATCGGGCTTACATATCGGTCTCGCGGCAGCCGCAAGTTTTGGTGTTTTTGTGCTGTTATCCGGCGTACTTCGGCTGCCCGGCAACCACCTGGATTTCGCGGTCATTGCCTCTGTCATCACATCCGGCGCCTACGCGATTATTTCCGGATTTGTCGTGCCATCGCAGCGAGCGACTGCCATGCTCGGCTTGGGCGGTATCGCATTCCTGTGTCGTCGGCGTACCGAACCGCCGAGAATTGTTGCTCTGGTTGCTTTGCTCGTTTTCGTTCTGGATCCGGTGTCCCTGATGACGCCAGGCTTTTGTTTATCCTTTGGCGCGGTGGTGGCGCTGCTCTGGTTCTCAAGAGGCTTCTGGCGGACTGTCGTTGCCTTGCGGCTGCGAAAAGTTATCGGGATGCAGCTGGTTTTGCTGCTGGGGCTCATGCCACTGACGGTGCTCACATTCCATCGCATGGCGATAACCGCACCGGTTGTGAACCTGCTGACGGTTCCCGTCTTTAGCATGGTTACGGTACCTCTGACCCTGGTGAGCATGGTTATGCGGCCGGTTTGGGACGCGGCTGCCGACAGTCTCCTTGCATGGGCGGCGAAAAGCATCCGCCTGATCGAATGGCTCGTCGACGTATTTGCCGGACTGCCTGTCGCCGATATCGTGGTAGCCGGCGTTGCCGGCACCGACACGGCTATCTGGTGCATCGTCTTTCTACCCGCTTTGTGGGTGGTGCTGCCACGGGGATGGCCAGGGCGGTGGATTGCAATCCTCGGTGTGATCGCACTATTGCTCTACAAACCGGCCCGTCCTCCACCTGCGTGCATAGATACTCATGTTCTTGACGTCGGTCAGGGCCTGGCTGTGGTCTTGAACAGCCGGCAAAGTACGGTGTTGTTTGATACCGGCAGGTCCTATCGCGGCGGCGGCAGCGTTGCCGAGCAAGTCATTCTGCCGTTTCTTCGCCATCAGGGGATTGCATTGATCGACACGCTGGTTGTATCGCACGCTGACGATGATCACGCAGGCGGGGTGGCTGCCGTAACTCGTCAGATCGACGTTGCCCGGATACGGGTTGGAGAAGCGATTCCCGTGTCGGGACGGACCGTCACTGAATGCGTATCCGGCGAGTTCTGGAAAACTGACGGTATCTCGTATCGATTCATTCATCCGGGTCCAGAGAGTGCTCTGGAGGGCAATGACGCCTCGTGTGTATTGGTCGTAAGCGCAGGACGTCATCATCTCGTTCTGACAGGCGATATCGAGGGTGCAGCCGAATTCGAGGTGCTGCAGCGATACCCGTTTGAGTCGGCAAGTATTGTCTTGATACCGCATCACGGCAGTCTGACGTCCTCCAGTCCTGCGTTTGTGAACCGGCTGAGTCCCGCCTATGCGATAGCCTCAGCGGCTCACAATAGTCGCTGGGGATTTCCAAAAGAGCGCGTCAGGCGGCGTTGGGAGGGCAGCGGTGCCCGCGTAATGGACACGGCAAGCTCCGGGGCGATCAGTTTTCGACTGTGCGCGGACGAAGGAATCAGTTGGTTGCGCGAGGAGAGAGTTCGACAGCGACGGTTCTGGCACGATTGAGTGCCGCTTTAGCGAGAATTCTTCGCGCTGTCACTGTATATTTCCATTTTCCATGTGGTTCAGGTTCTTATGGTTGAAATAGTCAAATCCGGCGGCTGGTTGATGTTGCCGATTATCCTCTGCGCCATCATCGCTATGGGCATCATTCTGGAGCGATTCTGGACACTGCGGCAGAAGCGTGTCATTCCAGAGGACCTCACCAGCAAGGTCTGGGGTTGGGTCAAGAAAGACCAGCTCGACCAAAAGCAGATCCAGACGCTTCATCAGGGGTCTGCGCTGGGTCAGATTCTGGCGGCGGGCCTTATCAACCGTGACCGTGATCGGGTCGTTCTAAAAGATTCGATCGAGGATACCGGTCGTCATGTCGTGCATGAACTGGAACGTTATCTTGAAACGCTCGGCACTGTCGCGGCGATCACACCCTTGCTCGGTCTGCTCGGTACTGTCATTGGTATGGTGAAAGTGTTCACCGCCATCACCACGCACGGTGTTGGTGACCCGACGGTTCTTGCCGGCGGTATCGCCGAGGCTCTGATTACAACCGCTGCCGGTTTGACAGTGGCTATTCCTGCTTTGATCGGCTATCGCTATTACAGGACCCGCGTTGATACGCTGGTTGTTGATATGGAAAAGGAAGCCATCAAGCTGGTCGAAGCGCTGCACCGGCGCAGCGAGAGGAGCAGTAAAGAGCAGGGCAAGGAAAAATGAAACTCAGCCTGCGAGCAAGAACGCAGCCAGAAGTGAATCTGACATCGTTGATTGATGTTGTATTGTTGCTACTGATCTTCTTCATGGTTTCGACAAGCTTCGTCAAACAGTCACAGATCAACATCAGTCTGCCAGAAGCGGACAGCTCTGCGATTATCGATGAACCGCCTGAACAGATCGATATCATGATCACCGCAACCGGTACCTATTTTGTCAACGGTCGTGAATTGATTAACAATCGACCCGAGACAATTCGGAATGCATTGCAGAAAGTCTCGGCGGGCAATAACAAGATGCCGATGACGATCAGTGCAGATGCGAATGCCAGACATCAGCATGTCGTAACGGCAATGGACGTTGCTGGCCGCCTTGGGTTTACCCAGATCAGTATCGCGACCGTCAACGATCCGGTCGAATAGCGAGGGAATCGCGACCGTGAGTAAACGCATCGATCCTGAAGTTCGCGTCGTCTATGGGCGGCTATTTCGCTATGTGACGCCACACAAGCTCATTGGTCTGGTTGCCATTATTGCGATGACGCTGACTGCTGTCGTTGAAGGTAGCCTGGTCTTTTTGCTGCAACCATTAATGGACGAAACCCTGGTTGCGAAAAACGTCGAATCCGGCATATCCATTTCTGTGGCTTTCATGTTCATCTTCGTGCTGCGCGGATTGTCCGGTTTTGCGACGGAATATTCGCTCGGCTGGATTGGTCGACGCGTTATCAGCGACTTGCGCCGTGAAGTGTTCGGCAAGTTCCTGACATTGCCGGGCAAGTTTTTTGATGCGCAGGCGGCAGGTCCGCTGATGTCGCGGCTGACTTACAACGTAGAGATGGTTGCGGAATCGGTGACCAGCGTTGTGACAATAGCGGTCAGAGATATTCTGACAGTTATCGCGGCATTCGCTGTCATGCTCTGGCACAGCCCCATGCTCACGATGTTTGTTGCGGTCCTTTTTCCTATTGTTGCTGCATTGGTGCGATTACTCGGGGTTGCATTTCGTCGATACAGCGGACGCATTCAGGATTCGATCGGCGAGGTGACGCAAGTCACTGACGAGATCATTCGCGGCAACTGGGTTGTGAAGGCGTTCGGTGGCTACGAATATGAACGTGATCGTTTGCTCGAAGTTGATGAGCGAAATCGCAAACAGAATCTGAAGCTGATTCGTGTGCGTTCACTTGGCGTAGCGGTTACCCAGGTCGTATTTGGTTTCGGCATTGCACTGGTGATTTACATGGCAGGTCGACAATCCATTCAGGGGCTGTTGTCGCCAGGTCAGTTTATTTCGTTTTTCTCCGCGATGATGCTCATGCTGCAACCGGTCCGACGAATCACGAATGTGAACGCGACATTGCAGCGTGGTGTGGCGGGAGCGGATAGCCTGTTCGCGATTATGGATGAGAAAGACGAAGACGATTGTGGCAGCAAGGAGATCGTCCGCGCGCAGGGCGATGTGCGCTTCGACAAGGTCGGTTTTTCCTACGGAACGGATGATGGTCCCGTAATTGACGACGTCAGTGTCGAAATCGGTGCCGGGCAGACACTGGCGATCGTGGGTCATTCGGGCAGCGGCAAATCAACGCTGGCAAGCCTGTTACCCCGGTTTTATGAACTGGATAGGGGTGACATCTTGCTAGACGGCATTTCGATCCGCGATCTGACACTCGATAGCCTGCGCCGGAACATCAGTTTGGTCAGTCAGGACGTGGTGCTGTTTAACGACACGATCAGGAATAATCTGGCGTACGGGCAGCTTCGCTCGACGTCCGACGCTGAATTAATGGCGGCGGTAGACGCTGCATATTTAAGGGAATTCATTGAAGAGTTACCGGACGGTCTGGATACGATCGTGGGCGACCGAGGGACATTACTCTCGGGTGGTCAACGGCAGCGAATCGCGATCGGCAGGGCGTTGCTTAAGAATGCGCCGGTGTTGATTCTGGACGAGGCGACGTCCGCTCTTGATAGCCAATCCGAACGGCGTATTCAGGATGCACTCAATGTCCTCATGATGGGTCGAACGACTCTGGTCATTGCGCATCGCTTGTCAACCGTCGAGAAGGCCGATCGGATTATTGTTCTCGAGGCCGGAAAAATAGTTGAATCCGGTACGCATTCCGAGTTGGTCGCGGCGGACGGGCATTACGCAGCTCTGCACCGCATGCAGTTTAGCGACGAGTAGTCTGCAACGTGAGCGCCACTTATCGATGGATACACCGGGTCTGGTACGAAGGGGCGCCAAGCGGTCTGGTACTGCTGCCGCTTAGCGGTCTCTACTGGCTGATATTAAAGCTCCGGGCTCTGTTATTTCGCCGCGGCGTGTTGCGCAGTTATGCAGCAGATGTGCCGGTGATTGTCGTTGGCAATATCACAGCAGGGGGCACCGGAAAGACACCGACTGTCATCTGGCTTGTCGAAAAACTGCGCGCGAAAGGATTTACGCCGGGTGTCGTTAGCCGCGGCTACGGTGGCAGCAAGTCCGGGACATCCATGAGAGTTGATAGCGATAGTGATGCGGCGGTTGCCGGCGACGAGCCGGTATTACTGGCCAGACGTGGACGGTGCCCGGTTGTCGTAGACACGGATCGGGTCCGGGCGGCAGCGATGCTGGTTGAGGATGGCGTCAATGTGATTATCGCGGATGATGGTTTGCAGCATTCACGATTACAGCGCAACTATGAGATTTGTGTTGTCGATGGCGAACGTGGAATGGGCAATGGTCGACTGCTGCCGGCAGGGCCGTTGCGGGAACCTGCAAAACGACTCGAGAGCGTCGATCAGATTCTGGTTAACGGCGCAACCGACATACCTGACGCCATCGCGTTCGAACTGGTGGCGACTGATGCCTGTCGCTTGAATGGATCTTTGGCACGCCCGTTGCACAGATTCAAAGATACGACTGTGCACGCGGTGGCCGGCATCGGGAATCCGCAACGTTTTTATGATCTGTTACGGGCATACGGGATACAAGTCATCGAACACAGTTTTCCGGACCACGCTGCGATCACGAAATCGCAAATTGAGTTTGGCGATAATTTCGATGTCTTCATGACAGAGAAAGATGCCGTTAAACTGGGTGGAAATCTCTCGGACAAGGTCTGGTTTGTCCCTGTTGATCTGAACATGGACCCCTTGGAAGCGAATGCTCTTATTGAAGGAATTGAAATGCGTTTACGGAGCTGCGGTGATTCACGATGACTGACTTCGTCGTCGTTATTCCGGCACGTTATGCATCGTCCAGGTTGCCGGGCAAGCCCTTACTCGAGCTTAACGGCAAAACGATGATTCAACACGTTTACGAGCGCGGCAGTGAGAGTGGGGCAACGGAAGTCGTTATTGCGACTGACGATGAACGAATTGCGGATGCGGCCGAGTCTTTCGGTGCGACAGTTTGCATGACGCGTAACGATCACCAATCCGGCACAGAACGAATCGCAGAAGTTGCCGATCTTTTGGATTGGGATGACGAAAAAATCGCCGTCAATCTGCAGGGCGATGAGCCGTCAATGCCGGCCGTTCTGATTAACCAATGTGCGGAATTGCTGGAAGACCGCGAGGCGGATATTGCGACTCTTGCGTCGCCGTTCTTAAGTCGCGAAGATTTCGAGAGTCCAAACTGTGTGAAGGTTGTTTGCGATAGCAACGGGCACGCGTTGTATTTTTCGCGTGCGAGCATTCCATATGCGCGCGAGGCGATCCATGCAGATATCGCGATGGAGACGGCGTTACACCATCACGGCATCTATGCGTATCGCTGCGGTGTCCTGCGCCAGTTGGTCAATGCAGAGCCATCTGCGCTTGAGGTCAGTGAACAACTGGAACAGTTGCGAGCCTTGTCACTGGGAATGACCATTGCGGTTGGAGTACCGGCAGAAAGGCCGGGAATCGGTGTCGATACAGAGGAAGATTTGAGTCGGGCCAGCGCAGAACTCAGCGATACCTCGTCGACTTAAGCAACGCTCAATTGGCTTAGACAGACGTCGAGGCCTGCAACCAGCTGGTCGACGTGTTTCTTCTCGAGCACCAGCGGTGGGCGCAGCTTCAGAATGTTACTGAAACGTCCTTCTTCGCCAACCAGTATTCGCTGTTTGCGCATGAGTTCCAGCAGCTGCCGGGTCTCGTTGGTTGCCGGTGCTCGTGATGCCCGGTCTGTGACGAACTCGAGGCCTGTCAGCATGCCGTGGCCGCGGACATCGCCGATCAGGGGCTGCGTTTCAGCGAGCTCCCGCAATTTGTCGCGAAAATAGTTGCCGACTTCAACGCCTTGAGCGATCAGTCCGTCCCGTTCGATAACGTCCAGAACCGCATTGCCCGCGGCACAGGCAACAGTGTTGCCGCCGAATGTAGAGAATGGCGCGATTGAATCGATAAAGGCGTTGAGTATTGCAGAGGTCGTCACGACGACGCCGAGTGGATGGCCATTGGCGACGGGCTTGCCCATCGTGACGATATCGGCCCGAGCGCCGTGCAGCTCGTGGCCCCACCATTGCCCCATGCGACCAAAGCCCGACTGGACCTCGTCGCAGATCATGAGCCCGCCGGCTGCCCGTACGCGTTTCTCGACGGCGCAGAGGTAGCCATCCGGGACATTGGGCACGCCGCTTGAGCAGAACGCGGAATCGATCATAAAGGCCGCGAGATCGTGGCCTCTGCTGGCGAGCTCCTGAATGGCCCGATCTGCGTCTGCCGCATAGCGCTCGGCAATATCAGGCGTAAATTCGCGATAGGGGCCTCGGTAAGGGTCCGGGACCATGAGCCCTTCGAGGTGCTCCGGCAAGGTTACGCCAGCCTTGCACGGTGAAAACGCCAAAATTGATTCCGTGATGCCGTGGTAGGCGTCTTCCATCAACAGGCCACCGCTGTTGCCGGTCGTGAACTTCGCGATCTGCCAGGCAAAATCATTCGCTTCGCTACCGGAATTGACAAAAACACAGGCATCCAGGTGCGGGGCGAGTTTTTCGGTCAGCCGTTCTGCATATTCCAATACGCTTGAATACAGGTAGCGGGTATTGGTATTCAATGCGGCGGCCTGGCGCGAAATGGCTTTGACGACGTGCGAGTTGCAGTGTCCGACCTGCGGGACGTTGTTATAGCAGTCGAGGTAGCGGTATCCATCTACGCCGTGCAGGTAAGCACCACTCGCGCGTTCGAAGTGCAGGGGACGGTCATAAAAGTGCGTTGCGTTCTTGCCCAGGCGTCGCTGCCGTATGTTGATGAGTGCATCTTCATCCGCGGTCGACCAGGCTTCCTCTTCTGATGTTGGACAATAGAGGGGGAAGCGGCACGCTCTTCGCAAATGCTTTGTTGCTTCCTTACGCCCAATGCTGAGAAGACGGTCCAGGCGGTCGAGGTAGTTCCGGGGATTGTCGATATGCGCCGGCTCATCGGGCATCCGGGCAGCACGGGCATACCCGATCGTTGCAGTCATCGCATTGCGGGCAACAATCATATCGAAAATCAGATCGATTTCGTCTTCTTCCAATGGCAGGATTGCATCATACCCGGCGGCCGTTTCGCACATAATTTCGATCGGGTTGTCGCAGTGATCGTCGAACCCGTCTGCCGCGACCGCAACTTCGGCAAGCAATGAACCGTATACCATGTCGCCAAAATCAATTAGCCCGGAAATACGCGATGGGTCCCCTGAGTCGAGCAGAACATTCCCGCCATGGGCATCCTGATGGATAACCTGGTGTCGTAATTTTCGCACGCGAGGCAGCACAATCTGATCCATGCGAGTGAAAACGTCAGTGACAATATTGCGCGCCTCTTTATCCTTTATGTGTTCAACGATAGATAATAATCGTGTGCAGGTTTCCATATTCCACGGGTGATCGTGCTGCGAAGCGCGATGGAAGAACCCGCGCAGTGCCAGGTCAACTCGAGCGATGGTTTTTCCGAGATTAGCAAACGTCTTCTTGTCCGGTATGCCGTCATAGTTTTCCAGGGGAATCCCGTCGAGGTAGGTCAGGACGTGGACCAAGTGGGTATTGCCGTCGCTGAACTCGACATGGCTGAGCGCTCGACCCTGCGCATTGAGCAGCGGTTTGGGTACGGGCAGCGATGGGTCGACTTCTGCAAGATGTTGCAGGGCGCTGACTTGAAAATCGATGATGTCTTCACTGTCCCCGACATTGGCGATGCGCATGACGAAGCGTTGGCCATCTGCACACTGGATGTCGAAGTTTTGGTCACGTTCGCTCGTCAGTGGTCGAAACTCTCCGGCAAGCGAGAAGTGGTCTTTCGCAATATCGCGAACCTCATCCGCTTTGAATGAGGGCACGTTTCGGTCGATGTGTTTAATGTCTGAGATAAGCAATCCTCAAGAGTCTTTCGGCAAACGTACACCCGATGCCTCGATCGCGGCCGGTATTGTTTCGATTCGACCCAATGTCGACAGGTTTACGCCGGATACTCCTGGAATTGACGCCAGTTCGCGTATTAGCTCCGCACATATTTCGACGCCTTCGCTTTCGGGATCAGATGCCTGCTCCATACGATCGATAATTGCATCCGGTATCTGTGCGCCCTCTACATTGTCTCGTATCCAGTGCGCGACCTTTGCCGACGGCAAGGGGGATGCGGCCATAATGAAGTTAAGCTTATGCGTCAGCTTTGATTCGACCACGCTTTTCATGTACTTACGGACCACTGGCATGTCGAAGCAGAGTGAATTCTGTACGAATCTGGCACCTGACTCGCATTTCAGTAGCAAACTTTTTGGTTCCCATTCTGCTGCCGGCGCAAACACTTTGGCACTGGCACCCGTGAGAAGATCGGCTGCAAATGGATAGTCGCCGGACTCTTTCATACTGCGAATGTAGTTCATGAATTCGATAGCAGACAAATCGAACACGTTTTGCACGCCGCTGTTATTGTCCTTATCAAATTTCTTGCCGCGTTTTACCAATATGCTGCTTACGCCGATTGCCGAAGCGCCGATAAGATCCTTGACCATTGCAATTCTATTTCGATCCCGGCAGATCATATGCAGAACCGGATCAATTCCCAGCGGCATGAGTATTGCCGCAGCGGCAAGCCCGGCCATTTGCATCCGTGTGCTCGACTCGTCGGCGACTTGAATTGCATCCACCGCCGGCTGCAGGATTTCACCCTGCCGGATTAAAGCCTCAGCGTCGGGTGCCTCTGCCAGATTTACCTGGCCGGTTACAACAAAATCACTATTCTTGAGAGATTCTTTGAATGTCATGCGATGCCTAAGGTTCGGGAATGTCTGGTCGGTCGCGACCGGCTCAGACCATAATCATGGGTCGCTCTTTCTTAAACGCTTGTTCTGAGTCGCCGGCATCAATGGTCCTTGCGCATTCATGTCCTGAATACACGGCATGAACTATTGCGCCGGGCACGTGGCAGTCGCCAATGCTACGCACGATGTTGATGCCGGCATCCGATAATCGGTCACGGTCAGCAACCAGTTCCTGATAGAGAGCATCGTTTGCTTTTCTGAAACCGGTGATAACAAGCGCAGCCGCTTCGACCGAACTGACGCCGCCACCGTCATAAACGCTTGCCAATGCAGCAACGCCATTGCTAAACCCGGTCAGGTAGTTTTCGAACACCATGTTGACCCCCAGTTCGATCATTCGCGTTCTGATGTTCCCCATTTCATTGTTCATGAAGGTCCACGCAGAAACGGAACTCGCTGTTGTCACCAGGGTAACGTCATGGCCGCGTTTTCGCAGAAGTTCCGCGAGGCAGCTTCCCATGTAGTAGTGATCGAAGTCGTAGATGACGACGGGGCCTTCGAGTTCGGCACCTGCCATGATGTCGTCCGGTGTGAACACGGCCTCACCAGAAAGTTCTCCTGCAGGCCGTCCGGTCATACTCAATATCTCTCGCGTCCAGGTCGCTCCGGTAGCGATGACTACGTTTTCGCAGCCGAAATCGATGACGTCCTGTGTGCAGAGCTGGCTGCCACGATAGATGTCGACGTTGCCCATGGATTGAATCAGGTTGGTTCGATAGTCCCGCACGCGGGCCCAGGTTGCGAGCCCCGGTAAAGCAGACTCAATCGTAACGCGACCACCGAGTTCCTCTCTCGCGTCAGTCAGCGTGACGGCAAAGCCTCTCAATCCCAATGCGCGAGTGCACTCCAGGCCAGCCGGTCCTGCGCCAACCACCAGCACTCCTTGATCGGGATCACCGGGCGGTATCCGTTCCGGATGCCAATCGCGGCGCCACTCTTCACCCATGGTCGGGTTTTGTGTGCAGCGCACGGGGATGCAGTCGTGATAGCCGGAGACGCAGATATTGCAGCCGATGCACTCGCGAATTTCATCCTCGCGTCCCTCGTTGATCTTGTTTGGTAGAAACGGATCAGCGATGGATGGGCGAGCAGCTCCGATAAAGTCCAGAATGCCGCGTTTAACCTGGCTGACCATCGCGTCGGGTGATGTAAAGCGGCCAACGCCAACCACGGGCCGCGACGTCAACGGTTTTACGAAGCTGTTGATGGGTTCCTGAGCGCCTTGTTCGCTAAATCGCGCTGAGGCAGTTTCGGTCGTCCAGCTTGAGGATTTCACGTCCCACAAGTCCGGTACTTCAGACAACATGGAAATGACTTCGTGGGCCTCGGACTCACAGGATTCACTCGGGATTTGCAGCAATTCATCCGTGCTAAAACGCAAGGCAACAGCACAGGTATCGCCGACGGCGTCTTTCATTTCCTCAATAATTTCGCGAGTCAGTCGAACCCGGTTTTCCAAACTACCGCCGTACTCGTCTGTTCGTTTGTTCAGCCACGGCAACAGAAATTGATAGGGGCCGAAATTCATGCCGGCATATATATAGATGATGTCAAACCCTGCCGACTTGGAACGCTTTGCAGCATCAACATGCCAGCGTCGAAAATCGCGAATATCCTGCTTGTCCATCGGCCGTGATTGCGTGAGATTTATCCAGCCAGGATAGGTGGTGTCAGCGGAGATGCCGGAGGCAGATATCAAGGGCATGCGAGAATAGCGATTGCCCGTTCCGCTGCCGCCGTGCCAGAGTTCAACACCGGCCAGCGCACCGTGTCGGTGAACGGCATCCACCATTAACGCGTGCACCTTGATGTCTTCATCGTCCCACATGCGGCAATTGCCCAGAGGAGTATCGTCTGAGCTCGGATGGATGGAACAATAGCCGGTGTTGACGACGCCCCAGCCACCTTCGGCCCGGACTTCACGCATGGCGGCCCGCGTGTGCGGCATCTGGTTTCCGGTCCCGAGCGCATGTGGCGTGCAATAAAATCGATTGGGCGCTGTTACAGGACCGATACGGACCGGTTCAAAAAGAATATCGTAACGGGGATTTCTACTCACGCGGCGTATTTCTCGATGGTTGTTGTGAAGCGGCGGCGACTAAATTCAAATGTATCATTCCAAACCGCTTCGATCCGAGATTTTTCTGCTTTCACAGACAGTCATTGAAGACAATTCTCGTACAGCAGAACTGATTTATGAGACGATTTAATCTTCGCGATTGAGAGATTCGAGTTTGAAAGAAAACAGCAAGTCTATTCTGTTTGTCTGCATGGGCAATATCTGCAGATCACCCACGGCGGAGGGCGTCTTCAGACACCATGTTGATGAAAGAGGATTGGGCGATCGTATAGTCGCTGATTCTGCCGGGACACACGCCTATCACGTTGGCGAGCCGCCGGATCGACGCGCATTTGCTGCTGCCGAACGGCGAGGCATATCTCTTGCAAAGATACGTGCAAGACGTGTCAGTGACCGTGATTTCGAAGAGTTCGATTACATCATCGCGATGGATGAAGACAATCAGCGGCACTTGCTCGAGCAGGCACCTGAAGAGCATCGGTCAAAGGTGCAGTTATTCCTGAGCTTTGCGGCCGTCGATGAAATCGAGGTTCCGGACCCGTACTACGGCGGAGCCGCCGGGTTCGAGCGAGTGCTGGATCTGGTCGAAGAAGCGTCTCGAGGATTACTCGAGACGCTCACCTAGTCGATCGGCCTTATTCGGAATCCCAAGGCAGTAATTTAGCAGCAGGTTTTGATTCTGCAGCCGGCGCTGGCTGCGCTTCAGGAGCTGGTTTTGGCTCAGGTTTCGCTTCGGCCGCTGGCGTTGGGTCAGCTTTTGGCTTCGGCTTACGCGCCGGTCTTGGCGCAGCTTTCGGCTGCGCTTCGGCGGCTGGTTTTGGTTCAGCTTTCGGCTGCGCTTCGGCGGCTGGTTTTGGTTCAGCTTTAGGCTTGGCTTCGGCGGCTGGCTTTGGCTCAGCTTTAGGCTTGGCTTCAGTAGCCGGTTTCGATGCTGGCTTTGACGCAGACTCGGCTACAGCCGGAGCCTTTTGCGATGCAGTGTCGTCAGCCTTTGGGGCGTCTTGTGCACGCTCCGCGTCGGTACGCGCCTTCGGCGGGCCATCAGCCTTCGGCTTGCGGCGACGTGGTTTAGGCTTGTTTTCTGACGGTGCCTGGTCTGCTGCAGGTTTTGCCTGGGTCTCAGGTTTGGCCTGGGTCTCAGGCTTCGCCTGTTGTTCTACCGGCTTGCTATCCGCTGACTTGTCGGCTGGCGTTGGATCTGTGGCCGCAGCATCAACGCTTTGTTGTTGAATCTCATTGGTCTGCTCAGTTTTATCGCCACTGCTACGACGACGTCTGCGTCCACCGCGACTGCGCCGACTGCGCGTCCGCTTTTGCTCAGTATTAGCTTCATCAGACTGTTCGTTCTGCGCCTGATTCTGATTTTGCTGAGCGTTCTGCGCTGCTTGATCGGCATTCTTGGGCTGTTGATTCCTGTTTTGTTGTTTGGCAGGTGCCTTTTTCGCCGTCTTCTTACGCTGATTGCCGCGATTGTCGTTTCGCGAGCGCGAGTCGTTGCGGTTACGTGACTGTTGTTGCGACCGACGGCCACGATCGCCCTGGGTCTTTTTGCCGCGGCGGTGCTGCGGTTTCTTTTTGTCGTCGTCATCAGAAGTGAACCAACCGATAATGGTTGCCCACAATCCTTTGCCAGGAGGTTTGGCAGGCTCCTTGCGTTTCGGCGCCGGTGTTGATGGTTTCAGCGTGCCGACAGCGGCCGCTTCGGCACCTTTGCGCTCCAGGATTGCCTGCGGTGACTCCGGTTCGATGGGTGCGTTTACTAGCGCAAAACTCGCGCCCATGTTTTCCGCCAACTCCATCTGATCATCGCGCACGCGACGAACATCGTAATGCGGTGTTTCCAGGTGCGAGTTCGCAACCAGGACGACCTGAGTTTCATTGCTGCTTTCGAGGTTCTGTACCCAGTCACGCTTTTCATTGAGCAGGTAAGTCGCCACTTCTACTGGCAACTGTGCGATGACTTTTGCGGTGCGCTCTTTGCGCGCTTCCTCACCAATGATGCGCAAGATGGCGAGTGCCAATGACTCGGTACCGCGAATCGTGCCAAATCCGTTACAGCGCGGACACGTCTTGTAAGCCGATTCACCGATCGACGGACGCAGACGCTGGCGCGACATCTCCAGAAGACCAAAGCGACTGATCTTGCCGATTTGAATACGCGCTCTGTCCTGGCGAACCGCATCACGCAGTCTGTTTTCAACATCGCGCTGATTCTTCTGCGGGCCCATGTCGATGAAGTCGATAACGATGAGGCCACCGAGATCTCGAATTCGCAGCTGACGAGCGATTTCATCCGCTGCTTCGAGGTTGGTGTTGTACGCAGTCGTTTCGATATCGCCGCCCTTGGTTGCGCGGGCGGAGTTGATATCGATTGATACCATAGCTTCGGTATGATCGATAACAATACTGCCACCTGCCGGCAGCGTTACCGTATGGGCAAATGCGGACTCAATCTGCGTCTCGATCTGGAAGCGTGTAAACAGCGGCACCGGATCGACGTAGTGTTTCAATTTGCGCAAGTTGTGGGGCATTGTCTGTTCGACGTGCTCGTAGGCGACCTTATAAGTCGCCTCGTCGTCAATAAGAATCTCGCCGATGTCGTTGGTCAGGTAGTCACGCAGAGCGCGAACCACCGAATCACTTTCGCGATAGAGCAGGAAGGGCGACTTCCGCTCCAGAACCACATTGAGAATCGCTGTCCAGACGGTTAGAAGGTTTTGCAGATCCCACGCCAGCTCTTCGGCGCTGCGATCGATGCCGGCGGTCCTCAGGATGACGCTCATATTCTCGGGGATTTCGATCTCATTCAGCGCTTGTCTTGCCAGATCACGGTCTTCACCGGTAATGCGCCGCGAGACACCGCCCGAGCGGTCTTTGTTTGGCTTCAAGACAATAAAGCGACCCGCAAGGCTGACGAATGTTGTCAGCGCTGCGCCTTTATTGCCACGCTCTTCCTTTTCGACCTGGACGACAATGTCCTGGCCTTCCTTAAGAACGTCTTTGATATTGGGTTTGCCGCCACCCTTGTTTTCCTTAACGAAATACTCGCTGGAAATTTCTTTCAGCGGCAGGAAACCGTGGCGTTCTGCACCGTAATCGACAAAAGCGGCCTCGAGACTGGGCTCGACGCGCGTGATTTTTCCTTTGTAGATGTTGGCTTTTTTGCGTTCGCTAGCCGGTGCTTCGATGTTGAGGTCGTACAGGAGTTGGCCGTCGACCATCGCCATGCGCAACTCTTCTTCTTGAGTTGCATTGATTAGCATTCTTTTCATGTTGCCCTACT
>JAACFM010000074.1 GCA_009937445.1 Gammaproteobacteria bacterium
TATAAGTTTTACAGTTGGATTTACGAGGTACTCTGTCCCTCGGCATGCACTCGGAGTTTCGCGACCCACGTCGAAGCCATGTCACCCCCGTGTCCCACTAGTGTAGGGGGCAAATGCCGAAAAACAAGGTAATTCGTTCCGTATCGGCGCGATTTGGACTTGTTCGAAGTCTATTTCTTCAAAATCCGGGCTTTTTGCCGCTGCCAATCCTGATCTTTCTTATCGGCGCGCTTGTCGTGCTGCTTCTTGCCCTTGCCCAGGCCGATGTCGAGCTTGGCTCGACCTTTATGCCAGTGCAGGTTGAGCGGAATCAGCGCGTAACCTTTGCGCTCTACAGCTCCGGTGAGGCGATCAAGCTCGGTTCTGTTCAACAGCAATTTACGAGATCGTGTTGGATCTGTCTTGATGTGAGTCGATGCGGTTTTCAAAGGGGAAAAGTGTGCGCCGACCAGCCAGGCTTCGCCTTTATGAAGGTTCACATAGGCCTCTGTAATCTGCGCTCGCCCCTCTCGCATACTCTTTACCTCCCATCCCTCAAGGGACATACCGGCTTCATAAGTGTCTTCAATGAAATAGTCATGACGCGCTTTTCTATTGACCGCGATGACATTTCCGGATGGCTTTTTTGATTGCTTCTTGCTCATTTGTTTCGCTTGATACTCAGTCGGACGGGGCTGAATGCATGCGGATTATAGGGCCTAAGCGTTGTCAGGCACCCGCTTTTGTATAAGAATCTTGGCAATCATTGCCGATTAGAGAAAAAATCAATGCTAAGTAATCAGGACAGCGCGGGGAAGAGAACCTCATTGCACGGCCACTGGTCCTCGCGGATGGCATTCATTCTTGCCGTCACAGGATCGGCTGTCGGGCTGGGTAATATTTGGAAATTTCCTTATATCGCGGGCCAGAATGGCGGTGGTGCGTTCGTCCTGGTCTACCTGATCTGTGTAATCGTTATCGGCATGCCGGTCATGATGTCGGAAATCCTGATCGGTCGTCGCGGCCGGCGCAATCCGATAGCGACCATGGAGTTGCTCGGCAAAGAGGAAGGCAGTTCCGGGAACTGGAGATGGGTCGGCGGAATGGGTGTTCTTGCCGGCATTCTAATCCTGTCCTATTACAGCGTTATTGCAGGCTGGACCTTGGGCTATGTGGTCAAGAGCGCATCGGGCGTATTTGTTGGCGCCACCGCCGAGGCGGTTAGCGCAGAGTTCAGCGGATTCGTCGGCGACTGGAGAGTCATCGGATTCTGTCACACGCTCTTTATGTCGTTAGCCATATTTGTTGTAGCGCGGGGCGTGGAGCGAGGACTTGAGCAAGCTGTCAGGTTCATGGTGCCCGCACTGTTGATTCTGATGCTGGTGTTGCTTGGCTACTCAATCAACTCCGGGTCATTCGGTGAGGGCGTCGCATTCATGTTCACGCCCGACTGGTCCAAACTGACATGGGGCAGCGTACTCGCCGCTCTGGGGCAGGCGTTTTTCACCTTGAGCATCGGCATGGGCGCGATCATGGCCTACGGTGCATATCTGCCTGAAGAAACATCGATAACAGGCGCATCGGCGGCTGTTGTTACGGCGGACACGTCGATCGCGATTCTGGCCGGACTTGCGATCTTCCCACTCGTATTTGCCAACGGACTGGATCCCGCTGATGGTCCGGGTCTGGTGTTCCAGACATTGCCGTTGGCTTTTGGTCAGATGGCGGGCGGCGTTTTCTTCTCGACAATCTTCTTTGTGTTGCTGTCGTTTGCGGCCTGGACGTCGGCCATTGGCTTGATGGAACCGGCTGTTGCGTGGGTCGTCGAGCACTACAATAAATCCCGATCTGCCGCCACCGTCCTCATTGGTGGTTTGATCTGGGTGATCGGTCTCGCCTCCGTCCTGTCGTTTAATGTGCTGGCTGAAACCAAGTTCCTGGCGGGAACCTTGTTCGATAATGTGGATTACCTGACGAGTAACATCATGCTGCCACTGGGTGGCTTGCTGATCACCATTTTTGCCGGGTGGGTGATGTGCCGGAATTCCACGGCGGATGAGCTCGGCAGTTCCGGTAGTTTGTATAAAGCGTGGCGATTGCTGGCCAGGTTCATTGCGCCGATCGGTATTCTGTTCGTACTGATCAACGCGGTCACCTGACGGGAGTCGCGTGCGAAGGGTCAGCCGAAGTGCATTGATTCCTTATTCGGCTGACCAGATGTACGGGTTGGTCGAGGACGTTGTCGCGTATCCGGAGTTTTTGCCGTGGTGCATCGGTGCCACTTTGCACTTCAAAGACGAAAAAAATATTGAAGCATCCCTTGAGATGCGGCGCAGCGGCATAAAAAAATCTTTCAGGACGCGCAATACATTGCAGCCGGGGGTTTCGATGGGGATCGCGCTGGTCGGTGGCCCGTTCAAACATCTCGCCGGAGATTGGCGCTTCGAGCAACTGGGTGCAGACGGTAGCAAGGTGTCGTTGCATATGGAGTTCGAATTCGAAAACCGGATGACGGATAGGCTGTTCGGCCGATATTTCGAAGACACCTGCAATTCGCTCATAGACTCGTTTACCAAGCGAGCACACAAGATCTACGGGTAGGTATACGTATGGCCAGATTCGACGTTGAAGTCGTGTTCGCATTGCCTGAAACACAGTCGCTGCAGGTGGTGACAGTGGAGACGGGGACTACGGCTGCCGATTGTGTTGCCAAGAGTGGAATAGCGCGACAATTTCCCGAGCACGACCTTGCGGAGTTTTCTCTCGGGGTCTGGGGTAGACAGATTGAGCGGAGTCAGGTGGTCAAAGAAGGTGACCGGGTCGAAATATACAGACCGCTTGCAATGGACCCCAGGGAGGCTCGTCGCCAACTGGCTTTGGTCGGTCGGACAATGAGTAAACCGGATTCGAGCTAGAGGGTCGGGGCTAATTCCTGGTTCTGGCGAATTTCGTGGACTTTTTCTTCCACGAAGAAAATCGAGACCCAACGCTTCTGCCCGGCATCTTTACGACCGATTTTCAGGTAGTAAACGTAGTCCCAGCGGTTGCGCGAAAACGGATCGTCAATCATCGGAGTCCCGAGGAGGAAACGGACCTGATTCTGCGTCATGCCGATTTCTACCTGATCCAGATCTTCCTGTTTGATAAGGTTGCCCTGGGAGATTGCAGCGCGGTAGACGCAGCCACTCGCAATAACGAGGCAGAAGAAAGTGAAGAAGAGGATAATCGGTTTGCGCATAATTATAGTCGTCTGAACGTATTGGGCTGAAAATGTTCAGCCACATTGTCATAATAGCCGCGCATCATACCTGTGAGAATCAATTCATGCAGCAAAGAAACGAACTTCGGCAAGCTGGCCTCAAGGTCACACTGCCACGCCTCAAAATCCTCGAGATTCTGGAAGACTCCAAATTGCGCCATATGAGCGCTGAGGATATTTACAAGCATTTGCTGGATGAAGACGAGGATATCGGGCTGGCTACAGTCTATCGGGTGCTGACTCAGTTCGAGGCTGCGGGGCTGGTCACTCGCCATAACTTCGAAGGCGGGCACTCGATTTTTGAGCTGGATGACGGCGAACATCACGATCATATGGTTGAAGTTGAGACGGGCGAGGTGGTCGAGTTCATCAGTGCGGAAATAGAGCGTATTCAGCATGAAATTGCGGAGAAGCATGGATTCGAGCTGCTGGACCACAGTCTTGTTTTGTACGTTAAAGCCAAAGACGACAAGACCGAAGACTGATCAGGCGCGTTTGCGGCGTGCACCGGCCAACATTTCGGCAGCGTGTTCCAGAGTTTTTTGAGTTATTTCGACGCCACCCAACATGCGGGCCAGTTCTTCTATCCGTTCGTTCTTGCCCAGCACCTGCAGGCCGGTCCGCGTTGATTTTCCATCAGTCACTTTGCTTATCCTGAAATGTTGGTCTGCCAGACTGGCCACCTGGGGAAGGTGCGTCACACTCAATACCTGGCGATTCTCACCAATCTCCTGAAGTCTTCGGCCCACCATCTCGGCAACGCCTCCGCCCACGCCACTGTCGACTTCGTCGAAGACCATCGTCGGAATCTCGCTGCCGTCACTGGCGATGACCTGGATCGCGAGGCTCATACGCGATAACTCACCGCCGGATGCGATTTTCGCAAGCGGCTGCGGCTTTTGGCCAGGATTGGCGGATATCAGGAACTCGACGTCGTCCATCCCCCAGGGTCTCGCTGACTCTTCGTCGAGGCGGGACAGGGCGACCTCGAACGTCCCGCCGGGCATGCCGAGGCCCGACATGGCGTCGGTCACTGCCGCTGCGAATGCTTTAGCGGCCTTTGCCCGCTTGGCAGACAGGCTGGAAGCTGACGTAATAAAGGCCTTTCGAAGGGCGCTCACTTGAGCCTCCAGTTCGCGTCCCTGTTCTGCCGAATTCGTCAGCTCGTCATGTTCATCGCGCAATCGGGCATGCAAGGAAGGGAGTTCGCCCGGCGCCACGCGATGCTTTCTTGCGATTGCTTGCAGCGCGTCGAGGCGTTCTTCGACCCAGTCTCTGCGCTGTGGATCCATGTTGATGTCGTCACCGTAACGACGTAATGACTCTGTCGCTTCTGAGACCTGGATGCTCGCAGAATCCAGTACTTCAAGCAGCGGTTCCAGCGATGAGTCGAATTCGGCAAGTGAGGAAATCGATCGATTGGCTTCGGCTATCAGGCCATTCGCATTATTGGTTTCGCTGTCCATCAGTGCATTCAGGGCTGCGGTTACCCCTTCAGCAAGTCGGCCACTATTGTTGAGTTTCGTACGCTCGGCATTGAGCTCATCCGACTCATCTTCGCTGGTATTCAGCGACTCGAGTTCCTGCAGCTGAAAAGTCAGCAGATCAAGTCGAGATGAACGATCTGCCTCGGCGTCCAGCAGGGACTGCAGGCGCTCGGCTACCGCTACCCAGGACGAATACTGCGTGGCAGTTTGCGCTCTTTGCTCAAGCAGGCCACCGTAATGGTCCAGCAGATCTCGTTGAATGGGCCGTCGGGCAAGCGACTGATGAAAGTGCTGGCCGTGGATGTCCAGCAGCAGTTCACCGAGACTCTTGAGCTGTGACAGTGGAACAGCGTTGCCATTAATAAAAGCGCGTGAGCGGCCGTCCGCACTAATCACCCGCCGCAAGAGACAATCCCCGTCAAGGTCAAGAGCATTCTCGTCGAGCCAGCGGTTCACTAACGCGAGTGCGGAAACGTCAAATTCAGCGGAAAACTCGGCGCGTTTCGCCCCATCGCGAACCAGCTGCGCGCTGCCACGCTCACCGAGAACGAGGCCAAGGGCATCCACGAGAATCGACTTTCCGGCGCCGGTTTCTCCGGTCAGCACTGTCATACCCGCTGCAAATTCGATGTCGATCTTCTCAACGATCGCGAAATCGCGAACTTGTAAATTCATCAACATGTCAGGTTTCCAGCATCTTCAAACGTCTCTTTTGCGGTTGTCGCGGCCCCAAAAGAGTTTGGAGCGCAAAATACCGTAGAAATCATAACCGGGAGGGTGAACCAGTGTAACCCGCGAATTTGCGGCGGATATTCGCAGTTTATCGGCTGGTTTGATATCGCCCACGGAAAAACCGTCGACCGTAATTTCCGCTTTGGTCTCGTCTCGCTGCAGCAGCGTTACCTCAATCGATTGGTCCGCCGATACGACGATCGGCCTGTCGGTCAGTGTGTGTGGACAGACTGGCACGATAACGACAGCGTCCAGTTGCGGTTCAATAATCGGGCCGCCACAACTGAGCGCGTAGGCGGTTGACCCGGTTGGTGTGGCGACGATCAGGCCATCACCCGAGTGAGTATTGACGTACTGACCAGCTACTCGCGTTTCGAAATCAACCATGCGTCCGGTCTCGCGCCGTTGTAATACGATGTCGTTCAGCGCATACGCCACGACGTCATCGCCTGATTTTCGATGCAGGCGGGCCTCCAGCAGCAGCCGGGAGTCGGTTGTGAAATTGCCATCAAGAACATTGTCTACACTCGAGATCAATTCGTCCGGTGTGACGTCTGCGAGAAAGCCCAGGCGCCCACGATTGATGCCGAGAATAGGCGTCCCGGACTCGCGGGTAAGACGGCTGGCGTAGAGCATTGTGCCATCCCCACCAATGGACATAACGAGATCGGCGCTGGAGATCTGCGCTTGCGGCAGAAGGTTTGCGCCGGCTTTCTTCAGGTGATCGGAAAGCAGGACCATGGGCTCAGCGACGCGCGCGTCGTCCGGGTTACCGACGATGACAATATTTCTAAATGAGATACTCATGTGTTGATTGTGGCAAACCCTTGACCCATCGCCAAGCCATTGTTAGCGTTTCCCTTGAATGTCAGCTGAAGTAACTAATCCAGTACCCAATGATCGCGCTCAGCATCTGCTGCGCGTGTTGATCCAGAGATATATTCGCGATGGCCATCCGGTTGGTTCGCGGACCTTGTCAAAAGATGCGGGACTCGACCTGAGTCCGGCGACTATTCGAAACGTAATGTCCGATCTGGAGGGAATGGGCCTGGTTTCCGCGCCGCACACCTCGGCGGGTCGCATTCCTACGCCGAAAGGGTATCGACTGTTCGTCGATACACTGGTTCGTTACCGGCAACCCGGCGATGGCGATATTCGGAAAATTCAGGAGCAAATGCGGGGTGAGTCGGACAACCCTGAAGGGCTTGTTGGCGCCGTATCGAGCATGCTTTCGGAATTTACAAGCATGGCGGGAGTTGTCACCGTGCCGCGCCCACCTAAGGTGACTTTGCGGCAGATCGAGTTCTTGCCGCTTTCTGAAAACCGTGTGCTGGTCATTCTGGTGGTGAATGACAGAGAGGTTCAGAATCGCATCTTGCACACGGACAGGGACTTTTCGGCGTCCGAGCTGCAGCAGGCACAGAACTTCATGAACGAGCACTACGCAGGCATGGATCTTGAACAGGTTCGCGCGAAATTGCTCGATGATCTGGATACAACACGCGATTCCATGAACCAGACAATGCACGCCATCATCTCGGTTGCGCAGTCCGCGATGGACGGGGCGGAAGACCCGGACAGCAAGTATGTCGTGGCGGGTGAAACCAACTTGATGGATTTTGCCGAGTTGTCGGACGTTGACACTTTGCGTCGTTTGTTCGATGCGTTCTCGAAAAAACGGCTGATCCTCGATCTGCTGGATCGCAGCATCAATGCCGACGGGGTGCAGATATTCATTGGTGAGGAATCCGGCTACCGAATTTTCGACGGCTGCAGTGTTATTACGGCGCCGTATCACGTCGATGACGACACAATTGGTGTGCTGGGTGTCATCGGGCCCACTCGAATGGCCTATGACCGGGTCGTGCCTATTGTCGACGTGACCGCCCGACTGCTGGAGTCGGCGTTAAGCCACAACAGCTGAATCCGGGTAGTTTTGTGCAATTTTATTGCCTCAGCTCTTGATATTTTCGGCCTGACCCCCAAACTGCGAACGTCTTTTAAGCATCGGAGCCCGAATCGGTATCCGATGCATATGTATTGGAGCTGGGAATAGATGAACGGACAGGCGGAACGGCCGGAGCAGGAAAGCGACGATCAATCGGCAACCGAAGAGGTTTCGGCGGCTGAAAGCGAGGAAATCGAAGCGCGTGATGAGACCGACGAGGTCGTATCGGAGCTCGAAGAGGCGCAGGCGAAAGCGGGTGAGAACTGGGATCGGTATCTGCGCACGGCGGCAGAACTTGAGAATGTTCGAAAACGCGCCACTCGGGACGTCGAAAATGCCCACCGATTTGCTTTGGAGCGATTCAGTCGAGAACTCCTGGCCGTTCGCGATAGCCTGGAAATGGGCCTGGCGGCGGCCGATAACGCCAGTGTCGAAAGCTTGCTGGAAGGTAGCGAGGCAACGCTGAAGATTCTGGGGGTCACAATGCAGCAGTTCGGTATCGAAGAGCATGATCCGGTCGGCGAGCCCTTTGATCCCGAATTTCACGAAGCGATCAGCATGCAGCCGTCTGATGACGTTGAGCCTGGGTCTGTAGCGACAGTGGTCCAGAAGGGGTATTCGCTTAACGGACGCCTGCTGCGGCCGGCAATGGTTATTGTTGCGGCAGAATAACGGTCTTACAGCATGAATTTCGATCGCATTACGAATTTGGCTTGAAACATTGGGGCGCGGCCCCACCTAATCAGCCAAGTTAATTACACATTTTTATGGAGTACAGAAGACATGGGTAAAGTTATTGGTATCGACCTTGGTACCACGAACTCCTGCGTTGCAGTCATGGAGGGCGATGCCCCCAAGGTAATCGAGAACAGCGAAGGTGATCGCACCACGCCGTCAATCGTCGCATTTAGCAAGGACGATCAGGTCCTCGTGGGCCAGTCAGCCAAACGGCAGGCGGTCACTAATCCGACCAACACATTATTTGCCGTAAAGCGCCTTATCGGCCGCAAGTTCGACGACGACGTCGTGCAGCGCGATATCGATATGGTGTCCTACACGATCGTGAAAGCCGACAACGGCGATGCATGGGTCGAGGCAAACGGTAAAAAGATGGCGCCGCCAGAGATTTCAGCTCGCGTTCTCATGAAAATGAAGAAAACGGCTGAGGACTATCTGGGTGAAGAGGTAACAGGCGCCGTAGTGACGGTTCCCGCGTACTTCAATGACTCGCAACGCCAGGCAACCAAAGATGCCGGCAAGATCGCGGGCCTGGACGTCAAACGCATTATTAATGAGCCGACGGCTGCAGCCCTTGCATACGGCATGGACAAGAAGCGCGGTGACGCGAAGATTGCGGTATTCGACCTTGGTGGCGGTACTTTTGACGTCTCGATCATTGAGATCGCGGAAGTCGACGGTGAACACCAGTTTGAAGTGCTGGCGACGAACGGCGATACCTTTCTCGGTGGCGAAGACTTCGACATGCGCGTCATTGAGTATCTGGCGGCTGAATTCGAGCGCGAAAGCGGCGTGGATATCAAGGCTGATCCGCTGGCGATGCAGCGACTTAAAGAGGCTGCAGAAAAGGCCAAGATTGAACTCAGCACGCAGCAGCAAACTGAAGTTAATCTGCCGTACATCACCGCTGATGCGACTGGTCCCAAGCACCTCAACATCAAGTTGACGCGGGCCAAACTCGAATCACTGGTCGAGGCACTCATCGCGCGTACGATCGAACCGTGCAAGATTGCTCTTAAGGACGCTGGCCTTAAAGTCAATGAAATTGATGACGTGATTCTTGTCGGCGGCCAGATTCGTATGCCGAAGGTTCAGGAAGAAGTGCAGAATTTCTTTGGTAAGGAACCGCGCAGAGATGTTAATCCGGACGAGGCGGTTGCTTTGGGCGCGGCCATTCAAGGCGGTGTACTGGCAGGCGATGTCAAAGACGTGCTGTTACTCGACGTCACACCACTGTCGCTGGGAATCGAAACGCTTGGCGGCGTGATGACCAAGTTGATCGATAAGAATACGACCATTCCGGCGAACGCCGAGCAGGTCTTCTCGACAGCAGACGATAATCAGACCGCGGTTACGATTCACGTGCTGCAGGGTGAGCGTGAGCGCGGTGCGGATAACAAGTCCCTGGGACGTTTCGACCTGGCTGATATCCCACCGGCACCACGTGGGCTGCCACAGATCGAAGTGACGTTTGATATCGATGCCAACGGCATTCTGCATGTTTCTGCCAAAGACAAAGCGACCGGCAAGAGTCAGACGATCGTTATCAAGGCATCCAGCGGTCTGTCTGACGAAGAGATCGAACAAATGGTCAATGATGCCGAGAGCCATGCTGAAGAGGATCGGAAGTTCCGCGAACTGGTTGATGTGCGTAATCAGGCTGATGGCCTTATTCACGCTGCTGAAAAGACGCTCGCAGAGGCCGGTGAAAAAGCCTCGGCTGAGGAACGCATGGCGATCGAAAACGCCGTGTCGGATCTGAAAACGGCGCTGACAAGCGATGACAAAGATGCCATCGATACCAAGACGGCGGCACTGGGTGAAGCCTCGGGCAATTTGGCGCAGAAAATGTACGCAGAGCAGGCGGCAGAAGCTGGCGCTGATGATGCGGACGGTGCGACGGCTGATGATGATGTCGTTGATGCGGAATTTGAAGAAGTGGATAAGGGCGACGACGACAAGGCGAAGTCTGAGTAAGCGGACCTTCGAATTCACAATGTTGTACTGATCGGGCGCCGATAAGGCGCCCGAAACTTAAAAGAAAAATATGGCTAAACGCGACTATTACGAAGTGCTTGGAGTCTCGAAATCGGCAACAGCCGACGAGATTAAGAAGGCGTATCGCCGCCTTGCCATGAAGCACCATCCGGACCGCAATGAGGACGATGCTGGCGCCTCTGAGAAGAAATTCAAGGAAGCGAAAGAGGCCTATGAGGTTCTGAAAGACTCCGAGAAGAGAGCGTCTTACGACCAGTTCGGTCATGACGGACTGCGCGCCGGACCGGGTCGGCAAGGCGGAACCGAAGGTTTCAGTGATATTTTCGGTGACGTGTTCGGCGATATTTTCGGCGGTGGTGGTGGTGGTCGTCGCGGTGGTGGCCCTCAAGTTTTTCGGGGTGCCGATCTCGGTTATGAATTGATGCTGGACCTGGAAAAGGCAGTCACCGGTGATACCGTTGAGATCGATGTCCCCACCCAGGTCGGTTGTGAAACCTGCAAAGGGTCGGGTGCCAAAAAGGGCACATCACCGGAGAGTTGCTCGACCTGTGGTGGTGCTGGCCAAGTGCGCATGCAGCAAGGTTTCTTCTCGGTTCAGCAGACTTGCCCGGCCTGTAAGGGCGCCGGTACGACAATCAGCGATCCATGCGTTGACTGTCATGGTCGTGGACGCATCCGAAAAACGCGTACTTTGTCCGTCAAGGTGCCGGCCGGTGTTGATGATGGTGACCGAATTAGACTCTCGGGCGAAGGCGAAGCCGGACGCAATGGCGGACCGGCAGGTGATTTGTACGTTGAACTGCGAGTCAGGAAACACAAGATATTTGAGCGCGATGGCGCCAATCTGGCCTGCGAAATACCGATTAGTTTCGTCACTGCGACTCTGGGCGGAGAGGTCGAGCTGCCAACGCTGAACGGTAACGTGTCGCTGAAGGTTCCTGCTGGAACCCAGTCGGGCAAGGTATTCCGTCTGCGCGGGAAGGGTGTTACGACTGTGCGCGACCCGCGACAGGGCGATCTGTTTGCGCAGGTCGCTGTTGAGACGCCGATCAATTTAACCTCCGAACAGCGAGAGCTTCTTGAGAAGTTCGATACCGCTGTCAAGACCGGCGGCGACAAGCACAGTCCCAGAGCCGATGGCTGGCTGGACACCGTTAAACGATTCTTCGACCGCATCAGCTAATACACAAAAAAGTGCCTTTGAGTATGGCGCAAACTGTCGGCCTTCAGTAAACTACGCCGGATCGCTGGGCGGTCAGCGAAGTCGCGAGCGGAAGGCAAAGTTCTTCCGCTTTTGTGCATCTGAAACTACTAGATATTGCGACGACCTGATCCTCAATGCGGTCTGATTTTAGCCAATCATTGAGGATCGTAATTGAGCACGCCAGCAATACTCGCACTACAAGATGGCACCGTCTTTCACGGCCGATCCATCGGCGCCGACGGACAGACAATCGGCGAAGTCGTATTCAATACGTCGATGACCGGCTATCAGGAAATCCTCACGGATCCTTCCTATTGTCGGCAAATCGTTACCCTGACTTACCCCCACATCGGCAACACCGGTACAAACAGCGATGACATGGAGTCTGGCAAGATTCATGCGTCCGGATTGGTTGTGCGGGACAGCACCATGCTGACCAGCAGCTGGCGCTCAGAACGGAGTTTTTCGGACTTTCTGAAGCAGGGCGATACGGTGGCTATTGCCGATATCGATACGCGCAAATTGACGCGGATTATTCGTGAGAAAGGCGCGCAGTCCGGCTGCATCATGACCGGCGATCCGGCGGTTGAGAAAGCAATCGAACACGCCAACAAATTCCCCGGTATCGCGGGTATGGATCTGGCGAAGTTTGTGAGCACCCAGGAGGCGTACCAGTGGTGCTACGGAACCACTTTTGACCGCAAGCCTCGTGTCATGAGTCGGCGTATCGCGCCGTACCATGTCGTTGCTTACGACTTCGGCGTAAAACGCAATATTCTGCGCTTGCTGTCGGATCTCGATTGTCGCCTGACCGTAGTGCCGGCAACCACAACGGCGGAAGAGGCGATGGCGCTATTGCCGGATGGTATTTTTCTGTCCAATGGCCCAGGGGATCCAGAGCCCTGTGACTATGCCATTACAGCGATTCGATCATTCCTGAATTGCGGTGTGCCGGTTTTCGGGATTTGCCTTGGACACCAGTTGCTCGCGCTGGCAGCGGGGGCAAAAACCGAGAAGATGAAGTTCGGACACCACGGTGCGAATCATCCGGTGCAGGACCTTGAAAGTGGCCAGGTATTGATCACCAGCCAAAACCACGGATTTGCGGTTGATGAGTCAACGCTGCCGGAGAATGTTGTACCGACGCACCGTTCATTGTTCGACGGGACGTTGCAAGGGATTGCGCTTAATGACAAACCGGCATTCAGTTTCCAGGGCCATCCGGAAGCGAGTCCGGGACCGCATGACTTGCTGCCATTGTTTGACCGATTTATCCAGCAGATGGATGAGAAGAAGAAAAGCGGTTTCAAGGCAACGTTATCGTCTTAAAATAAAATCGTTATAAAACAAAAATTTATAAACAATACTTAATCTCAATTATTAATAGGCTCCCTGCTAAACCATGCCAAAACGCACAGACATAGACAGCATCCTGATCATCGGGGCGGGCCCAATCGTCATCGGCCAGGCCTGCGAATTTGATTATTCCGGAGCCCAGGCCTGCAAAGCGCTTCGTGAGGAGGGCTATCGAGTCATTTTGGTTAACTCGAATCCGGCGACCATCATGACGGACCCGGAGATGGCAGATGCGATCTATATCGAGCCCGTGCATTGGACTGCAGTCGAGCGAATCATTGAGAAAGAGCGTCCGGACGCGCTGTTGCCCACGATGGGTGGGCAGACCGCATTGAACTGTGCTCTGGATCTGGCGCGCGAAGGTGTGCTCGAAAAATACAATGTCGAGATGATCGCTGCATCGCGCGAAGCGATTGATATGGCAGAGGACCGCGACCTGTTCCGAAAGGCGATGTCAGAGATCGGACTTGAAAGCCCTCGGGCAGAAATTGCGCATTCGATCGAAGAGGCGATAGAGAAGCAGTCAGACATTGGATTCCCGACGATAATTCGACCCTCTTTCACCATGGGTGGAACCGGAGGCGGAATCGCCTACAACCGTGAAGAATTTGAGCGAATTGTCACCCACGGTCTGGAAATGTCGCCGACGACCGAGGTTCTGCTTGAAGAGTCGGTTATTGGCTGGAAAGAATTCGAGATGGAGGTTGTTCGGGACCGGAATGATAACTGCATCATCGTTTGCGCCATCGAGAATTTCGATCCGATGGGGGTGCATACGGGTGATTCGATCACTGTGGCACCCGCCCAGACGTTGACCGACAAGGAATATCAGCGGCTGCGAAATGCGTCTATCGATGTGCTGCGCAAGATCGGTGTTGAAACCGGCGGCTCGAACGTCCAATTTGCCATCTGCCCGGATACCGGGCGAGTGTTGATCATTGAGATGAATCCACGCGTTTCGCGTTCCTCGGCGCTCGCGTCGAAAGCGACCGGCTTTCCGATTGCCAAGGTGGCCGCAAAACTGGCGATTGGATACACCCTGGATGAATTGCAGAACGACATCACTGGCGGTGCAACACCAGCGTCATTTGAGCCAACCATCGATTACGTTGTCACCAAGATTCCTCGATTTACGTTTGAGAAATTTCCGGGGGCGAATGACCGTTTGACGACGCAGATGAAGTCTGTCGGCGAGGTCATGGCCATAGGACGGAATTTCCAGGAGTCGTTGCAGAAAGCGTTACGCGGCATCGAAACCGGCATCAATGGTCTTGACGAAATTTGCGGGCCGATGACGACAGACGCTGATCGCGATCACCTTCGACATGAATTGAGAATGCCGGGCCCTGATCGAATCTTGTACGTAGCCGATGCGTTGCGGCATGGCTATACCTTTGAAGACGTTTCCAAAGTGACCGGTATCGATCCGTGGTTTGTGGTGCAAATTGCTGATCTTGTGAACGCAGAAGCTCGACTTCGAGAAGCGGGTCTGGCGGGTCTCGATGAAGAGATGATGCGAAGCTTGAAGCGCAAGGGTTTTGGTGATGCGCGCATGGCAGCGGTGCTCAATGTGGCCGAAAAAGCCGTGCGAAAACGTCGTCTGGAACTGAAAGTGCGCCCGGTTTACAAGCGTGTGGACACCTGTGCGGCCGAGTTCTCGACGACCACGGCCTATTTGTACTCAACCTATGAAGAAGAATGCGAGGCCGAGCCTACCGATAATCCGAAAATCATGATTCTGGGTGGTGGGCCGAATCGCATAGGTCAGGGTATCGAGTTTGACTATTGCTGCGTGCATGCCGCGTTGGCGCTAAGGGAGTCCGGGTACGAGACCATAATGGTCAACTGCAATCCGGAGACGGTGTCGACGGATTACGATACATCGGACCGCTTGTATTTCGAGTCCCTGACGTTTGAAGACGTCATGGAAATTATCGAGATAGAAAAACCGCAGGGCGTCATCGTTCAGTACGGCGGCCAGACGCCGTTGAAGCTGGCGCGTGACCTCGAGGCAGCAGGCGCCCCTATTATCGGTACATCACCGGATTCTATTGATTTGGCCGAGGATCGTGAGCGTTTTCTGCAGTTGGTTGAAGACCTGCATCTCAGGCAACCTCCTAATTGCACCGCACGCAATAAAGAAGAAGCCCTGCAGCGCGGCGCAGACGTCGGGTACCCGCTGGTCGTTCGTCCGTCGTATGTGTTGGGCGGCCGCGCCATGGAGGTTGTCCACAATGACGAAGATCTGGCGGTCTACATGGACGCGGCGATCAACGTGTCCAATGACAGTCCGGTTTTGCTGGATCGGTTTCTTGACCTCGCGACGGAAGTTGATGTCGATTGCATCTGCGACGGTGAGCGGGTGCTGATTGGCGGAATTATGGAACACATTGAGCAAGCTGGAGTTCATTCAGGTGACTCAGGTTGTTCGTTGCCGCCGTTCAGTCTGACAGCTGAAATACAAAAAGAACTGGAAGAGCAGGTTACCAAGCTCGCAAAAGGCCTGCAGGTTATCGGCCTGATGAATACACAGTTCGCCATTCAGGGCGATGTCGTTTACCTCCTTGAGGTGAACCCCAGGGCATCACGAACAGCGCCTTTCGTTTCCAAAGCGACCGGTGTGCCGTTGGCAAAAATCGCCGCCAAGGTTATGGTCGGCGAAACGCTCGCAGAGCAGGGCATCGTCAATCAACGTGTGCCCAAGTACTTCTCGGTGAAGGAAGCCGTATTCCCATTTATCAAATTCCCGGGAAGCGACCCAATTCTCGGGCCGGAAATGAAATCTACCGGTGAAGTCATGGGCATTGGTCGAACGTTTGGTGAGGCCTACGCAAAAGCTCAGCTGGCGTCCGGAGTGGTGCTGCCGAGGCAAGGCGTCGCATTGCTCTCGGTAAGGGAGCGAGACAAGAGCGGTGCGGTAGCGCTCGCCAAGTTATTGGTCGATATGGGATTTGATATCGTGGCAACGCACGGTACAGCCGAGAGTTTGGCAGCAGCTGGTGTATTCTGCCGGCGTGCGAATAAGGTCAGAGAAGGTCGGCCGCACATTGTTGATATGATCAAGAACAGTGAGATCGACTTGATCGTCAATACCACGGAAGGCAAGCAGGCGATTGTCGAGTCACGTTCAATTCGTGCCGAGGCGGTTCGCCGTGGTGTCACTTACTACACGACGCTGGGAGCGGCTGTTGCTACCTGCCAGGCAATAGAGCATTTGGACAATAGTGACGTTAATCGGTTACAGGACTTACACAACGAGGTGGTGGCGTGAATAAGGAACCAATGACAGTTCGCGGTCACGAGCTGCTTCACAGGCCCACGGTTATCAAGGCAATTGCCGAGGCGCGTGAACACGGCGATTTGAAAGAAAATGCCGAGTATCACGCCGCGAAAGAGCAGCAGGGATTTATCGAAGGCCGAATCAAGGAACTCGAGGGCAAGCTATCGCACGTGCAAGTGATTGATGTCACCGAAATCCACGCGAGCGGCAAGATTATATTCGGCTCGACGATCAAGTTACTTGATGACGACACCGAGAAAGAGATTACCTACAGAATCGTTGGCCAGGATGAAGCCAGTATCAAGACGGGGCTGATTTCCTACACATCACCGATTGCACGCGCTCTGATTGGCAAGAGCGAAGGCGATGTGGTTGAGTTCAAGGCACCTGATGGTGAGAAGTCGTACGAGGTCATCGAGGTCACCTATACGTAAGTAATACGTTGCAAGCGACTAGCTTGACGGAATTCTGAGTCTCTTTTCTGCTTTCTTATCGTGGTTCGCACGGTAGATGAGCGCTACGTTACCGACGCGTTGAACCAGCGATGCAAAATGATTGTCACACAGTTGCTTGATCATCTCATCACGAGACTCGCGGTCAGCCGCGCGTACCTTGACTTTGATGAGTTCGTGATGGGCGAGCGTTGCTTCGTATTCGGCCAGTAGTGATTCCGAAAGACCGGCATCCCCGACCATGATAAGGGGTTTGAGGTCATGGCCGCGGGCCCGCAAGTACTTCTTTTGAGATTCAGTAATATTCATGGACGCGGAGTGTAGCAGTGTGCGGAGGATGAATCCGTACCAACAGGAAGAAAGTAGTGAGCAAGTCACGACGAACAGGCGGTAGCTGGCGCGAGCGCCAAGAGCGCGACCCTTACGTGCAAATGGCGCGTCGGGATGGCTGGCGATCGCGAGCGGTTTACAAGCTCGAGCAAATTGATGAAAAAGAGCGTTTTCTGCGACCGGACATGGTTTGCGTCGATGTGGGCTCTGCTCCTGGCAGCTGGAGTCAATTCGTGACGAAAAAGCTCAAGGGCAGGGCGCGGATTGTCGCAGTTGACATATTGCCAATGGATTCTTTACCTGAAGTTGAGTTTATACAGGGCGACTTTCAGGAAGAGGCGGTATTTGCGCAAATGCTCCAAGCTATAGGCGACGACGGCGTGGACCTTGTAATGAGCGATATCGCACCCAATATTACGGGCACTCGGGTCGTTGACCAGCCCCGATCGATGTATCTGGTGGAGTTGGCGCTGGATCTCGCTCGCCGGGTCCTGAAGCCGGGTGGCAGTTTTGTTTGCAAGATTTTTCAGGGGTCAGGGATAGATGAATTCGTTATCGATACACGCAAGTCTTTCAAACGTGTAAAGGTCATGAAACCCAAAGCGTCTCGTGCCGGTAGCCGTGAGGTGTACTTGGTAGCGAGAAATTTTCAATTGTAGTAGTGTCGAAACGTGAATGATCTAACTAAAAATATACTCGTCTTTATAGTCATTATTGTCGTGCTCCTGTCGGTAGTTCAGGGCCTCTCCGGGGTCAGTGGCGGACAGCCGCAAAAGAAAGACTATTCAGAGTTTCTTACGCAGGTTCGAAATGGCCAGGTTGCTATCGCCGTCATTGATGACGGGAAGATTACCTTCGGCCGCTCCGAACCGCTGCCGTTCTATACCATTAGTCCCGAAACGGACAACAACACGCTGATCGGCCTGTTGGATACAAATGGTGTGCGCTTTACGGCAGCCGAACCACAGTCGCAAAGCCTGATTGGGCAATTGCTGATCAGTTCGTTCCCCATTCTCTTGTTGATCGGTGTGTGGATCTATTTCATGCGCCAAATGCAAGGTGGTGGCGGTGGTCGTGGCGCTATGTCGTTCGGCAAGAGCAAAGCCAGATTACTGAGTGAAGATCAGGTCGGAGTTACATTCGCCGATGTGGCAGGTATCGAGGAGGCCAAGGAGGAAGTTTCCGAAGTCGTCGAATTCCTGAAAGACCCCAGTAAGTTCCAACGCCTGGGCGGCAAGATTCCGAAGGGTGTGCTGATGGTGGGCTCACCGGGTACTGGTAAAACTCTGCTGGCCAGAGCAATTGCCGGCGAAGCAAAAGTCCCGTTTTTTACGATTTCCGGTTCTGACTTCGTTGAGATGTTTGTTGGTGTCGGCGCCTCGCGCGTTCGCGATATGTTCGATCAGGCGAAAAAGCAGGCGCCGTGTATCATTTTCATAGACGAGCTCGACGCTGTTGGTCGACATCGAGGCGCGGGTCTTGGTGGCGGTCACGATGAACGCGAACAAACATTGAATCAGATGCTCGTTGAGATGGACGGTTTCGAAGGCAGCGAGGGCGTTATTGTCATAGCGGCTACGAACAGGCCTGATGTCCTCGATCCGGCCTTGCTTCGTCCGGGCCGATTCGACCGACAGGTTGTCGTTCCGTTACCCGATATTCGCGGGCGCGAGCAGATTCTCAAAGTGCACATGCGAAAAGTGCCCCTCGATGACGATGTAAAACCGTCGATTATTGCTCGGGGGACGCCCGGTTTCTCTGGAGCGGATCTCGCCAACCTCGTCAACGAGGCTGCGTTGTTTGCTGCAAGAGAGAACAAGCGCGTAGTGAGCATGCAGCAATTTGAGATGGCGAAAGACAAAATCATGATGGGCACCGAGCGTCGCTCGATGGTCATGAGTGAGGAAGAAAAACTCAACACGGCCTATCACGAGGCAGGCCACGCGATCGTTGGCTACCTCATGCCGGAACACGATCCTGTGTATAAAGTAACGATCATTCCACGCGGTCGAGCGTTGGGTGTAACGATGTATTTGCCGGAAGAGGATCGCTACAGCACCTCGAAGCAGCGGCTGCAGAGTCACATATCGACCTTGTTTGGCGGCCGTATCGCGGAAGAGATGATCAATGGCCCGGATGGTGTAACCACCGGAGCATCGAACGACATCGAGCGTGCAACTGAGATTGCGCGCAATATGGTGACCAAGTGGGGTCTGTCTGACCGGCTTGGACCTTTGACCTACAGCGAAGATGACGGCGAGGTATTCCTCGGTCGCTCAGTTACGCAGCACAAGCAGGTTTCAGATGACACCGCGCACACAATCGACGAGGAAGTTCGCAAGATAATTGACACCAATTACCAGCGAGCTGACAGGATTCTCAAAGAGAATATCGACAAGCTGCACATGATGGCAAAGGCACTGATGAAGTACGAGACCATCGACAGTATTCAGGTCAAAGCCATTATGGACGGCAAGACACCGCCGCCGCCTGCAGATTGGGACGACACGTCAGAACCTACACTACCGGACGACGACGGCTCAGCAACCGCAGAGTCAGACGGTGCGGCCGGCAATATTGGTGGCCCAGCGCAAGAACACTAGTCCCTTGCTTCAACTGGGTGAGCTGAGACTTCCGAACCCGTCGGTAATGGGCGTGTTGAATGTAACGCCGGACTCATTCTCTGACGGTGGCCGTTTCGTCGATCTCGATACCGCGCGGCGTCATGCCGAATCCCTGTACAGGGATGGCGCGGCTATTATTGATATTGGTGGTGAATCAACGCGGCCAGGTGCAGGCGAGGTGAGTGAGTCTGAGGAGCTCGACCGAGTTGTTCCGATCATCAGGGCGCTCCGAGATGCTGTTGATCTGCCTATTTCCGTCGATACCAGCAAAGCAGGCGTGATGCGCGCTGCGGTTGAGGCCGGTGCTGCGCTCATCAACGATGTTTTGGCTCTGCGGGAACCTGGGGCGCTGCAGACCGCGGTTGACCTTGGGGTACCTGTTTGCCTCATGCATATGCAGGGCAGGCCGCGTAGCATGCAGGACAATCCTCAGTACGATGATGTAAGCGCCGATGTCACGGCATTCCTTCGTGATCGGGTCAATGAGTGTGTCGCCGCAGGATTGTCACGCGAATTGATAACAATCGATCCCGGATTCGGATTTGGCAAGAGCCACGCCCATAATGTCGAATTGCTCGCAAATCTGCGACAATTGCAGAGCTTGGGATTGCCCGTATTGGTCGGCTTGTCGCGTAAATCGACGTTGGGCGAGTTGACCGGCCGGGATGTGAATAATCGTTTGGCGGCCAGCGTGTCGGCCGCAGTTATTGCAGTAATAAACGGTGCGCAGATTGTCCGTGCACATGAGGTCAGGGAGACCGTCGACGCGCTGCGTGTTACGAGCGCCGTAATGGAAGCAAACAAAAATGACTAAACAATTTTTCGGAACAGATGGCGTTCGCGGTGCCGTGGGCAATGACCCAATGACCGCTGACTTCGCGATGCGGCTTGCCAGCGCTGCGGCCCAGGTGTTGGTCCCGGCTGGCGGAACCGTTGTCATCGGTAAGGACACCCGCCTGTCAGGGTATATGTTTGAGTCTGCTCTTGAGGCGGGTTTCGTTGCTGCAGGTGCCGATGTGTTGCTGATCGGACCTTTGCCAACACCCGGAATCGCGAGATTGACGCAGGAATTCGATGCAGATCTGGGCGTCGTTATCAGCGCATCGCACAATGTCTTTTCCGACAACGGCATCAAGTTCTTTGACCGCTCGGGCTCCAAGCTCACGGATGAAGTCGAGCTCAGGATCGAGGAGCACCTGAAGAATCCGGCCATTACGCTTGGTTCGCAGTTGCTCGGGAAAGCGAAACGCATCGACACCGCTCGTATCCGCTACCAGGATTATTGTGCCGCGAGCGTTCCCGAAGGCATGGACCTGCAGGGACTCAAAGTCGTGTTCGACGGTGCAAACGGGGCGGGATACAAGGTAGGTCCCAGAACACTGGGAAATTTGGGCGCGGACGTGATTCCGATTGGTTGCTCCCCAAATGGCAAAAATATCAATGAGGGCTGCGGCTCGACAGAGCCGGATTTACTGCAGCTCACGGTTCCGGCACTGAAAGCCGACGTGGGGGTTGCGCTGGACGGCGACGGTGACCGGCTTGTGATGGTTGACGAAAACGGTCACCTGGTGGATGGCGACCAGTTGCTCTACATATTGGCAATGGCCAGGCACGAAAAAGGCGAACTGCAGGGACCCGTGGTTGGCACTGTTATGAGCAATCTCGGTCTGGAAAAGGCCTTTGCAAGCAAAAAAATCGAATTCACCCGTGCAAAAGTTGGCGATCGGTATGTCCTTGAAGTTCTGAAGGAGACCGGCGGCATTCTTGGTGGCGAGACATCGGGCCATATGCTGGTGCTGGATAAGTCTACGACCGGCGATGGTCTGATTTGCGCGCTTCAGGTTTTGGTGATCATGAAAGAGACGGGTAAACGTCTTTCAGACCTGGCTGCCGGTATGCCCAAATACCCGCAAATGATGGTGAATGTCCGCACCGGTAGCAAAATTGACCCCGCTTCGTCTCGAGAAATTCAGACAGCGGTGGCCGATGCGGAGCGCGAGCTGGCCGACGCCGGGCGAGTCGTACTGCGGGCTTCGGGGACAGAGCCGGTTATTCGGGTCATGGTTGAGGGCGAAGATCACGATCAAGTTGTCAATATCGCGAACCGTCTGGCGGCTGTCGTGGCTGATTCGGCAGCCTGACGACCGCGAAATCATTGGTTTTGTTCGTTGATTTGCCGTGAAAGCCTCGGTATCCTTGCGCGCCTTTTAGATCTGCGAGAATCCTGAGTGATGCGAAAAATCCTGATAGCCGGCAACTGGAAAATGAATGGCAGTACAGCTGCCAATGAAGTGCTGGTTTCCGGTATTGTTGCGGGTGTGCCGGAAGGTGATGGCTTCAGTTTGCTGGTTTGTCCGTCCTTCCCGTATCTGGCGTCTGTCGCCGGGATGGTTGCGGGCAGCAAGGTAGCGCTGGGTGCGCAAAATGTTTCGGAACACGCTTCCGGTGCGTTTACGGGTGAAACCGCTCCGTCAATGTTAAAGGACGTCGGTTGCGAGTTCGTCATTGTCGGGCACTCCGAGCGTCGGGCAATCTACGGCGAGACGAGTGCAGATGTCGCGGCGAAATTCCAGGCAGCGCAGGCCGCCGGGATTACGCCAATATTGTGTGTCGGTGAAACGCTCGAAGAGCGCGAAGCGGGCGCAACGGAAAAAGTAATTGATGAGCAGCTTGATGCTGTTCTGGATGCGGCTGGCGCGGATAGCTTCGCGGCGGCGGTCATTGCCTACGAACCTGTATGGGCTATAGGCACTGGAATGACGGCGTCGCCTGAGCAGGCGCAGGATGTGCATAAACACATACGCGCGCGACTGGCGACGCACAATGCGGAATTGGCCGAAAAGGTGCAAATTCTGTATGGCGGCAGCATGAAGGGCGAGAATGCACCTGGATTGTTGTGCATGCCGGATATTGATGGCGGCCTTATTGGCGGTGCATCATTGAAGGCGAGTGATTTTCTGGCGATTGCCGAAGCGGCGGCGCAGAATTAAACGATAACTGAGAAATTAATGGACAATATACAAAAAGCGGTACTTATAGGTCATACCTTGATCGCCTTGCTGATCATCGTGTTGGTACTGCTGCAACGTGGTAAAGGGGCTGACGCAGGCGCTGCATTTGGTGCCGGGGCATCGGGAACCGTATTTGGCGCACGCGGATCCGGGAGCTTTTTTTCACGGGCAACCGCTGTTTGCGCGACGGCATTTTTCGTGACCAGCCTAACGCTGGCGTATTTGAGCAGTCAGAATACCGCGGCGCCAAGCAGCGTCATGGACACGGTTCCTGAGGTTGAGGAAGCGGTTGAAGCGGTTGAATCAGACATGCCATCGCTCGAAGCAACCGATATGCCGGCCCTCGAAGAGCCAGTTCTTGAAGAAGATGCACCGGACGGCGAGCAAGACCCTCAGTAGGCCTGCCGTCTGCTACAGCAGTAGAAAAACAACATAGCTCTGGTGGTGGAATTGGTAGACACGCTGTCTTGAGGGGGCAGTGGCGCAAGCCGTGCGAGTTCGAGTCTCGCCCAGAGCACCAATTATTAGGATCGGCCTGTTTTTACGTGATGCGTAACAGGCCGGTTTTGTATGTGTTAGTCAGAAATCATACCAGCCCCCAAAGGGGTGTATTCAACGCGGCATAGGCTGATACAATGCCGCGCTGATTTGGGCTCACTTTCAGCGGTAAAGCCTTTTAAGGCGCTACAAGACAATCATGCTTCAAGAATACCTCCCTATCCTGATTTTCCTCGGCATCGCAACCGGAATTGGCATGCTATTGCTGGGACTCGGATTTCTGATCGGCAGCGGCCGCAAAGATGATCAAAAACTGTCACCCTACGAATGCGGGTTTGAGGCCTTTGACGACTCACGCATGAAGTTTGACGTGCGCTATTACCTTGTTGCGATCCTGTTCATCATCTTCGATCTCGAAATTGCCTTCCTGTTTCCCTGGGCCGTCTCACTGGATACGGTCGGAAAATTCGGATTACTCGCTATGGCGTTGTTTCTCGCCATTCTGGTTGTTGGTTTCATCTATGAATGGAAGAAAGGGGCGCTCGAGTGGGATTAAGCGAAATGGTTGATGCAGCGGCGCCTGTGGGCGACGCTGAAGCTGCAGGCGGCAGTCTGCAAAAGAAGGGCTTCGTTGTAACCAGTGTCGACAGCGTCATGAATTGGGCCCGCACCGGGTCGCTGTGGCCAATGACTTTCGGTCTGGCGTGCTGCGCTGTAGAAATGATGCAAGCTGGAGCGGCGCGTTACGATCTTGATCGCTTTGGCATAATTTTTCGTCCCAGCCCGAGGCAATCCGACTGCATGATTGTCGCAGGCACATTGACGAACAAGATGGCACCGGCGCTGCGCAAAGTTTATGACCAGATGCCAGAACCGCGTTGGGTTGTCTCAATGGGCTCCTGCGCGAATGGCGGCGGCTACTATCACTATTCCTATTCTGTTGTCCGCGGCTGCGATCGCGTGGTGCCCGTTGACGTATACGTTCCGGGTTGCCCACCGACAGCTGAGGCACTGATTTACGGTCTGATGCAGTTGCAGAACAAGATTCGCCGAACAAGCACGATAGCTCGATAAAATGATTGACGCCCAAACAGCGCTAGCACAAAGAATGGATGCCCGATTCGGCGATCAGGTGAACCGCGTCGCCTCGACATGCCGCGAGTTGACCTATGAACTGGACAAGGATGATTTGATCCAGGTTGCTACGGCCCTGCGTAACGAGGCTGATTTTGGCTTCGAAATGTTGATCGACGTTTGTGGTGTTGACTACCTGAACTACGGGAGCGACGAGTGGACGACGAACAGTGCGTCAGGCACGGGGTTCAGTCGCGGCGTAGAACGCGAGCCGGTTATCCTCGACGAAGCTGATGAATTTGACCCCCGTCGATTTGCTGTCGTTTATCACTTGTTGTCGATTCAGAACAACATTCGTCTGCGCCTTCGTGTGCACACCGGTACGGCCAATCCCCCGATTGTTAATTCAGTGGTCGATATCTGGAATGGTGCAAACTGGTTTGAACGCGAGGTCTTCGATCTCTTCGGAATCCTTTTCGAAGGGCATCCGGATTTGCGGCGTATTTTGACCGATTACGGCTTTGTCGGCCATCCGTTCCGCAAGGACTTTCCGATAATGGGGAATGTCGAAGTCAGCTATGACGCCGATCAAGGACGAGTGGTCTACAAGCCCGTCACTATTGAGCCGAGAACACTCGTGCCGCGCGTCATTCGAGATGACAATCGCTATTCAGCCGACCTCAAGGACGTGACTACCGATGGCTGAGATTCAAAGCTACACAATGAACTTTGGTCCGCAGCATCCTGCGGCCCATGGTGTGCTGCGTCTCGTTCTCGAGATTGAAGGCGAGACCATTCAGAAAGCAGACCCGCATATTGGTCTGCTGCATCGTGGGACGGAAAAACTGGCAGAAACGAAACCGTTCAATCAGAGCATAGGGTATATGGACCGGCTCGATTACGTTTCGATGATGTGTAACGAGCATGGCTACGTTCTGGCGATCGAAAAGTTGCTCGGCGTCGAAGTGCCGACACGAGCCCAATACATTCGCGTCATGTTCGATGAAATTACCCGCATATTGAATCACCTGATGTGGCTCGGGGCGCATGGTCTGGATATCGGTGCGATGACGATGTTCCTCTACTGCTTCCGGGAACGCGAAGATCTTATGGATTGCTACGAAGCAGTCTCGGGCACGCGTATGCACGCGACCTACTATCGTCCCGGCGGCGTCTATCGTGACCTGCCGGAAACCATGCCGAAGTACGCCGAGTCCAAGTTTCGCAGCAAGAAAGAACTCGACCGGATGAATTCCGTTCGTGGTGGGTCGATGCTCGACTTTGTTGAGGACTTCACCAAGCGTTTCCCGGCCTGCGTTGATGAATACGAAACACTGCTCACGGACAACCGGATCTGGAAACAACGAACGGTCAATATCGCCGTCGTATCACCAGAACGTGCCATGCAGCTTGGGTTCACGGGACCTATGCTGCGCGGTTCAGGCGTTGAGTGGGACTTGCGAAAGAAACAACCATATGCCGCCTATGATCAGATGGATTTCGATATTCCAGTTGGTGTGAATGGCGACTGTTATGACCGTTACCTGGTGCGTGTTGAAGAAATGCGGCAGTCAAACCGGATTATCAAGCAGTGTGTTGACTGGCTGCGCGACAACCCCGGTCCTGTGATCGCAGAAGACCACAAAATAACGCCGCCGAAACGCGTCGAGATGAAAGACGACATGGAGTCGCTCATTCATCACTTCAAATTATTCACCGAAGGGTATTGTGTTCCGGAGGGTGAGTCCTACGCTGCGGTTGAGCATCCAAAAGGTGAGTTCGGTGTTTACATTATTTCGGATGGAGCCAACAAGCCGTATCGCGTGAAGATCCGCGCGGCCGGTTTTGCGCACCTGTCAGCCATGTCGGAAATGGTAGAAGGTCATATGCTCGCAGATGTCGTTGCCGTTATCGGCACACAGGATATCGTTTTTGGTGAGGTCGACCGATGAGCTACGAACTCTCCGCTCATGTCAAAGATGAAATCGAAAGCTGGAAGGCACGGTTTCCGGAAGATCGACAGCGTTCGGCGGTTATTAGTGCGCTGCACGCTGTTCAGCATGATAACCATGGATTTGTCACTGCAGAGCAGATGAACGCGGTAGCAGAGTATCTCGATCTGCCGACCATTCAGGTGTATGAAATCGCGACCTTCTATTCGATGTTCCAGACGAAAGAAGTCGGGCGCAATGAAGTCGCAATTTGCACCAATGTCTCGTGCATGCTGCGTGGTGCCGATGACATCGTGGATCATGTCGAAGCCAAGCTGGGAATCAAACTCGGCGAAAGTACTGCGGACGGCAAGATTTTCCTCAAGCAAGAGGAAGAGTGCATTGCTGCCTGTTGTGGTGCTCCGGCATTGATGGTCAATCACAAGTATCACGAGAACCTGACCAAAGAAATGGTCGACGAAATTCTGGATGGGCTCGACTAATGGCCTACGCACAAAATCTGGTTTGCTTCAACACGTTCGGTTCTGACGAGGCCTGGTCGCTTGCAACCTATGAGAAGCACGACGGTTACAAGGCCTGGAGGGAGATCCTGGCAGGCAAGATGTCACCGGAAATGGTCATCGATGAAGTGAAGGCGTCCGGTCTGCGAGGCAGGGGTGGTGCCGGTTTCCCGACGGGATTGAAGTGGAGCTTCATGCCAAAGGGCAGTGACGTACAGAAGTATCTCGTTGTGAACTCCGATGAAAGCGAGCCTGGTACCTGCCACGACAGGGAAGTACTGCGTTACAACCCGCACGCGTTGGTAGAAGGGATGGCTATTGCCGCCTATGCAATGGGTGCGACGGTTGCTTACAACTACATGCGCGGCGAATTCATGGATGAGCCGTTCCCCCGGTTCGAGGCCGCCGTCAAAGAAGCGTATGCCGCTGGTTTGCTCGGAAAGAACGTGCAGGGCACCGGCATCGATATCGATATACACGGATTCATCGGCGCGGGTGCCTATATTTGCGGCGAAGAAACAGCCTTGCTGGAGTCGCTTGAAGGGAAGCAGGGCCGGCCACGCTTTAAGCCGCCATTCCCGGCCAACTTCGGTTTGTACGGTAAGCCGACGACAATTAACAACACGCAGAGTATCGCGAGCGTACCTTCGATCATTCGCAATGGCGCGGCCTGGTTTGCCGGGCTGGGGCCGGAAGGTTCTGGCGGTACGGCACTCTTTTCCGTTTCAGGTCATATTGAGAGACCGGGTAATTACGAACTGCCCATGGGAATTCCATTCAAGGATCTGCTCGAAGAGATCTGCGGCGGTGTCTGGAAAGGACGCAAGCTGAAGGCAGTTATTCCGGGCGGTTCTTCGTGCAAGGTGTTGCCGGCCGAAGTCATTATGAACTGCACGATGGACTACACCTCGTTGCAACAGGCGGGGTCATCGTTCGGCACCGGCGCTGTGATGATCATGGACGAGACAACGTGCATGGTCCGGGTTTTGCGTCGAATTTCTCGCTTTTATATGGCGGAGTCATGCGGTCAGTGCACACCCTGTCGCGAGGGAACCGGCTGGTTGTATCGGATGTTGACTCGCATTGTCGAAGGCAAGGGCGAAGAAGCTGACATCGAGAAGCTCGTCGATGTGGCGAACAAGATTGAAGGCCATACGATTTGCGCGTTGGGCGACGCGGCAGCATGGCCCGTACAAAGTTTCCTGAAGCACTACCACCACGAATTTGAATACATGGTCCGCAACAATGGTCGTAGCATCGTGGACAGTACAACCGAGGCTGCTGCGTAATCGCTATGAGTGACGACATCGTAAACATTGAAGTTGACGGCAAGCCGGTCGAAGCGCGCAGGGGTCAAATGGTCATCGAAGTGACCGATAATATTGGCGCCTATGTTCCGCGGTTTTGCTATCACGAAAAACTGAGTATCGCCGCGAATTGCCGTATGTGTCTTGTCGACATCGACGGCATACCGAAGCCGATTCCTGCCTGCGCTCAGCCGATAGCGGAGGGCATGAAGGTCTTCACGAAATCGCCCCGTGCTATCGCCGCACAAAAAGCGACGATGGAATTTCTGCTGATCAACCATCCGCTGGATTGCCCAATCTGCGATCAGGGCGGTGAGTGTGAGCTGCAGGATCTGGCGATGGGCTACGGTCGCGATATTTCACGCTACAACGATGGCAAGCGTGTTGTAAAAGACAGAGACATTGGGCCGCTCGTTTCAACCGATATGACGAGATGCATTCACTGCACGCGTTGTGTCCGGTTCGGTGAGGAGATTCAAGGATTTCCGCAACTCGGCACGATCGGACGTGGTGAGGATGTCAAAATCTCTACCTACGTTGAACAAAATGTCGATCATGAGTTGTCAGCTAACATTATCGATATCTGTCCGGTCGGCGCATTAAACAACAAGCCGTATCGTTACAGCGCCCGTGCGTGGGAAATGCTGCAGATCGAAGCCGTGTCACCGCATGATTGCGTAGGTTCAAACCTGTACGCGCACGTTTTGCGCGGCACCGTCAAACGTATTGTCCCGCGTGAAAACGAGTCGATTAACGAATCCTGGATTTCTGATCGCGATCGTTTCAGCTACGAGGCTGTTTACAGTTCCGATCGCCTTGCGGCGCCGCGGATAAAAGCAGGCGGTGAGTGGCGCGACCTCGAGTGGACTGACGCGTTGGCGCATGCGGCAGAGGCGCTGACCGCAGCACAAGGTGAGAAGATTGGCCTGATTGCATCGCCGTCCGCAACCGTTGAAGAGGCGTATTTGCTGTCTCAACTGGCGACGCACCTCGGAACGTCGAATATTGATCACCGCATTGGGCGTCGAGATATATCGGACCAGGCAAGCGATCCGGTTTTTGAAACGCTGGGCTGTGGTCTCGACGAGATCGACAATAAAGATGCCGTGCTGGTGGTCGGATCAAACGTACGCAACGAAGCTCCGATCATCGCCCACCGGCTGCGAAAAGCGGCTATCAAGGGCGGCCAGATTAGTTTCGCGAATGCCAGTGAGTACGAGTTGTTTTTCGATGTAGCAAACTACGCATCGGGTAACGGACTTGTTGAGTTGTTGGCCGGCATCGCAGTGGCTGCTGGTGTGAAATCCAAATCGGTCGAAAAGATCTGTGCTGGTGTTGAAGCAGACGACTCGCAGGTCGCAATTGCAGCCTCGCTGAAAGATGCGAAGGATGCTTTGATTCTGCTCGGCTGTATCGCCGCAAGTCATGGTGCGTATTCAGCCGTTCGTGCGCTCGCTGCCACCATTGCAGAGGCCACCGGCGCGAAACTTGGGTTCATTACGAGTGGACCCAACGCGGCGGGCGCGAATCTCGCAGGGGTACTGCCGCATCGAGAGATCGGTGGCAAAGCTCGAGTGAACAGCGGACTGGACGTATCGTCTATGCTCGACCATGAGCTCGACGC